>JAPLEL010000113.1 GCA_026391415.1 Bacteroidota bacterium | reverse complement strand
TGTTAAGTGCCGAAAAAAATATTTCCAAAGAGGATTTAAATTTATTCAAGCTTGTCGACTCATCTCAAGAAGCAGTAGATTACATAGAAGATTTTTATAGATCTAATATTTTATCACCAAATTTTTAATAATAATTCACTAAAAACGCAAGTTGCTAATTCTTTTGAATAATTATATTTGTAAAGCAATGATCATTAAACCATGAAATTTATTTCACTTTTTTTACAAATTAAAATTTTTGTTCTTTCAAAGCATTTTTTGAAGCACTTTGGTTTGGTTATTCTTTTTCACCTATTTGCAATATTTTTCACAATTATTTATTTAGATTTTGCTACCAATCATGGAGAAAAAATTGCAGTACCTAATTTAGTTGGTTTAAGCGCGGAGGAAGCAAAACAAAAATTAGAAGATTTAGGATTAGAGTATCAAATTCTTGATAGTGTTTACGATGCAAAATCCCCGCTTTTTAAAAAGCCAGCAGGTACAGTTTACGAGCAACTTGTTGAACCGACATTTTCTTCTCTAATTTTTGTTAAGTCTAACCGAGTAGTCGGTTTGCGCCTAACGAAAAAAACTGAATTAATTGAAATGCCCAGTTTGATTCATAAGCAAGTTCAATTTGCACAAAGTATTTTAGATGGAAGAGGCTTACGATATGTTATAAAATATAGAGCAAGTAGCGAGGAAAATGGCTCTGTTATTGAACAACTTTACAAAGGTCAACGTATAAAAGATGGCATGCGTATTTCAATTGGTGCTGTAATTACTCTAATTGTTGGTCAAAATGATTTAGGTGAGCCAGTTAATGCACCTAATTTAATATCTGCAATATTTTCAATGCCCACACTCATACGAATGAGTCCGTCGGTGATGCCATATTTTAGTCTTTCTTCTGGTGTTAAACTAGAATGCGTCATGCTAGCAGGATGAGAAATTAAAGTATCAACTGTGCCCAAAGAAACTGCGCGTACACACATTTGTAATTTGTCGATGAATTTTTTTCCGCCTGTTAATCCAGACTTTAATTCAAAGCTCATTAAAGCACCTGGATGACGCATTTGTTTTTGTGCAATAGCATAATCTGGATGTGCACTTAGTCCATTGTAATTTACTTTTTCTATGGCAGTATGCACGTTTAAAAAGTTGGCTACTTCCATGGCATTACTACAATGTTTGTCCATACGAATTTCTAGTGTTTTCATTCCTTGGCCCAATAAAAAAGCATCGAAAGGATTGCTGTTTCCGCCCATTAACGTATGCCATTTCCAAACCGTGGTGTTCATTTTTTCTAAATCTTTTCCTAATAAAACACCACCAATTGCGGTACCGTGCCCGTTTAAAAATTTGGTAGTAGAGTGAAAAACAAAATCTGCTCCGTATTTAAATGGTTGTTGTAAATAAGGTGTGGCAAACGTATTATCAACTGTAAATATGCAATTGTATTTTTTTGCTATTTCAGATATTCCTGCAAGGTCAATACACTGTAATGTAGGATTGGTAGGCGTTTCAACGTGTATGAGTTTTATGCTCGAATCTTTTTTTATGGCATCTTCTACCTCATTTAAATCACGCATATTTATAATGGTAGTTTTAATACCAGACTGTGGAAGTACCGATTTAAACAATTCATTGGTACCACCATACAATGCAAAATGCGATAAAATGGTATCGCCCGATTGTAGGTTACTCATAAACATAGTAGTCATGGCGCTCTGGCCACTAGCATGCAATAATGCTTTTAGTTTTAATGGACTTCCATCTGCATTAAAAATTCCAAAAGATTCTAGTGCTGCAATGGTTTCTTCTGCAGCAGTAAAAGTTGGATTTCCCCAACGGCTATAGATACGCGTTTTATCGGGTCCGCTATAGCGTTCCATGCCAGACTCTGCTGTATCGAACGTAAAAGTTGACGTAGCAAATATGGGTGTGATATGAGCAAACTCAGCGTTGTTATGACCACTTGTGTGAATGGCTACTGAACTAATGCCTGTTAAAATTGGTTGTTTGCTCATAATTTTTATTGTATTAATATGCCCAAGAAACTAATGTTGCACCCCAAGTAAATCCGCCACCAAATGCTGCTAATACTAATTTATCGCCTTTTTTTAATTGGTTCTCCCAATCCCATAAACAAAGCGGTAGGGTTGCAGCTGTTGTGTTTCCGTATTTTTGAATATTAATCATCACTTTTTCTTTGCTCAATCCCATGCGGTCTGCGGTTGCATCAATAATGCGCAGATTAGCTTGGTGTGGCACCAACCAGGCAATATCATTACCTGTTAATTGGTTGCGTTCTAGTAATTCTGCACTTACATCTGCCATGCCTTTTACTGCAAACTTATAAACGGATTTTCCTTCTTGAAATGCGTAATGCTCTCTTGCTGCAACAGTTTCGGCCGTTGCCGGACGGAGTGATCCACCTGCTTTCATGTGTAAAAAATCGCCACCGCTTCCGTCACTTTTTAAAATACTATCGTGCACGCCAAATCCATTGGTACTTGGTTCTAGCAAAACTGCTCCTGCACCATCTCCAAAAATAATACAAGTGGCACGGTCGGTATAATCAACAATTGCACTCATTTTATCTACACCAACTATTAAAATTTTCTTAAATCTGCCGCTTTCGATGTACATAGCGCCTGTTGAAAGGGCGAATAAAAATCCACTACATGCTGCTGCTAAATCGAATCCCCAAGCATTGGTAGCACCAATTTTATGGCCAATAAGGTTGGCTGTTGCAGGAAAAACCATATCCGGGGTAGAAGTGGCGCATATAATACAATCAATCTCTTTTGGGTCTAAGTTTTTCTTACGCAAAATCTCTTGAATGGCAGGCACAGCCATATCGGAACTAGCTTTTCCGGGTTCTTTTAAAATTCTTCTTTCTGAAATACCCGTTCTGCTTTTAATCCACTCATCATTGGTTTCAACCATCTTTTCGAGGTCGGCATTGGTTAACCTTGTTTCTGGTACATAACCGCCAACCGCGGTAATTGCTGCTGTTATTTTCGTCATAGCTATCTTATATTCTGCCGCAAAGATTAGGAAAGATTTGTTTATACTGCTACAAAACTTGTGGTAGCAACCCGTTTTTAACCTATTTTTGAAGCCGTTATGATAGCATTTGTAAGAGGAAATTTTGCCGTTAAAACCACCACAAGAGTTGTAGTGGATGTAAATGGGGTTGGTTACGACTTGCAAATATCTCTGAATACGTTTTCTGCTATCAGTAACAAGGATAGCGGGTTGTTGTTCACTTATTTGCATATTACCGAAAATGCACACACACTTTTTGGTTTTGCAGAATTAGCTGAGAAAGAAATTTTCTTACAATTGATTAGTGTTTCGGGGGTAGGTGCTTCCACTGCTAGAATGATGTTGTCGGGGATGCGTCCAGACGAAATTACCCGTGCAATTGTACAAGGCAACACCCGTCAGTTAGAAAGCATAAAAGGAAATAAGAAAAAATCGGCTGAAAGATTAATAGTT
>JAPLEL010000205.1 GCA_026391415.1 Bacteroidota bacterium | reverse complement strand
TGGCTGTTCAAAATGCCACTAATTTGCCAGATCGTTTAACTACAACTTTTGCAGGCTTTGATGTTGAAGCAATTAACCAGGTTCGTAAGCATTTACTGCCTTATCCACCATCTTCACCAGCAATTGCCCTATTTAAAGACGGGGAATTGGTGAGTATTGTAGAAAGACACCAAATTGAGGGTCGACCAGCACAAGTTATTGCGCAGCATTTAATTTCTGTATTTAATGAGCATTGCAATTAATAAATAATGTATTTTCGTAAGTAGATGGGTTAGTAAGTATGAGGGCCTCACGCAAGTGGGGCCTTTCTATTTTTAGAAGGGTTAATCATTTTTAGTATCAGTTTTTCTGGTTAACATTGTATCATTATCTACTAATAATTGTATTATTAAATTCCAATAATAAGTTCATGTACCCCAATCTCTACTACGTATTTAAAGATTTATTTGGAATAGAATTGACTGCATTTAAATTGATCAATTCTTTTGGATTTTTTGTAGCCCTTTGTTTTATTATTAGTGCATGGGCATTAACCTTAGAATTTCAACGAAAACAACAACTTGGGTTACTCAGTTTTACCGAAGAAAAAGTATTAATGGGTGCGCCTGCATCCTTTATTGATTTATTGCTAAACTTTATTTTAGGATTTATTTTTGGCTATAAAATTATTGGAGCATTTATTATCCAAGATGCATTGAATGATCCACAGTCTTTTATACTTTCTAGTAAAGGAAATACTGCTGCGGGCATTTTATTAGGACTTTTCTTTTTAGGATTAAAATGGTATGAAAAAAATAAAGAGAAACTAGCCAAACCAGAAGAAAGAACTATTCGTATTTGGCCACAAGACAGGGTAGGTGATTTAGTAATTTATGCCGCTGCTTTTGGATTTTTAGGTGCTAAAATCTTTCATAATTTAGAAAATTGGAATGAATTTATAAAAGATCCAATTGAGGCATTAATATCATTTAGTGGATTGACATTCTATGGCGGTTTGATTTGTGCAGGTGCCGCAATAATGGTTTACTCAAAAAGAATCAAATTGCCAATTGTGCATTTAGTGGATTCTTTTGCACCAATATTAATGTTAGGCTATGCAATTGGTCGTATTGGTTGTCAAGTAAGTGGCGATGGAGATTGGGGAATTGTAAATTTACATCCAAAGCCCTTTAATTGGCTACCAGACTGGCTTTGGGCTTATCAATATCCGCACAATGTTGTGGGCGAAGGTGTTGCAATTCCAGGTTGTGTAGGACAATATTGTAATCAATTAGCGCAACCAGTTTATCCAACTGCTTTGTATGAAGTGATTATTTGCGCCATTATATTTATTGTTTTATGGTCTGTAAGAAAAAAAATAAAAATTCCAGGAAGAATATTTGGTTTGTATTTAATACTAAATGGTGTTGAACGGTTTTCAATTGAAAGAATTCGGGTAAATACAAAATACGAAGACCTGCCATTGCAGCCTACTCAAGCACAAATTATTTCTGTAATTTTAATGTTAACAGGAATCTGGCTATTTATTCAATCTAAGAAATGGTATTTAAAATCAAATACGGTTTCTAACAAAGACTAAAACAGTACCTTATCAATTTTTATCTTTTAAAAAATATATTTTATGCCTTCATTTGATATCGCGAGCAAAGTAGACCTTCAAGTATTAGATAATGCTATCAATACCGTTAAAAAAGAAATTAGTACGCGTTTTGATTTCAAAGATTCAATGGTTAAAATTGACCTGAATAAAAAAGACTATATCCTACATTTAGAAGTAGACAGTGATATGAAAATGAAGCAGGTAATTGATGTAGTAATTAGTCGTTCTATGAAACAAGGAATTGAAGCAAGTGCTTTTGATTTTAGTAAAGATGCTTATCCTAGTGGAAAAACAGTAAAAAAAGAAGTTTCTGTACGTAATGGATTAAAACAAGACGATGCTAAGAAACTCGTAAAATTGATTAAAGAAAGTGGGTTAAAAGTTCAGGCAGCAATTATGGATGATATTATTCGTATTACTGCCAAAAAAATCGACGATTTACAAGATGTTATTGCCCTAACAAAGACAAGCGATTTGGGTTTGCCGCTCCAATTTATTAATATGAAGAGCTAAAAATGGGTATAATTTACTTATTTAGGGCTTAATTTCAAATTTCATTTGGTTAAAAATTACGATTCCTGTACCTTTGCCATCCTAAAAATAACAGTACGGCAAAAACCGTACGACCTAAATTTACTATCATGAAGCAAGGTATCCATCCAGACAATTACCGTTTTGTAGTGTTCAAAGACATGAGTAATGGTGATCAATTTTTAAGTCGCTCAACCGCAAATTCAAAAGAAACCGTTTTATGGGAAGATGGTAATGAGTATCCAGTAATTAAATTGGAGATCTCTAACACCTCTCATCCTTTTTATACTGGTAAAAATATGTTGGTTGATACGGCAGGACGTATTGATAAATTCAAAAAGCGTTACGCAAAGAAAGACTAGTCTTTTTGATAAAATATTCAAAATCCCGTCTCGATTTTTCGAGACGGGATTTTTATTGGGTTGGATCAGTAACTTTGTACCATTAATCATCACCACATGAAGTTAGACATATTAGCAATTGGCGTTCATCCAGACGATGTTGAATTAGGTTGTGCTGGTTCGCTTTTAGCTGCCATAGCTGAAGGCAAACAGGTTGGTATTGTTGACTTAACCAGGGGCGAACTTGGCACTAGAGGTACTGCTGAAACCCGCAAAGTAGAATCAAGAAATGCGGCGGATATTTTAGGTATCTCTATTAGAGAAAATTTAGGCATGGCAGATGGTTTTTTTCAAAACGACGAAACCAATCAGCGTAAGTTGATTCAAATCATTAGAAAATATCAGCCGACCATTATTTTAGCCAATGCTGCAGAAGACCGTCATCCAGATCATGGAAGAAGTTCAAAAATGATATCTGATGCTGCATTTTTATCTGGATTAAGAAAAATTGAAACCTTACAAGATGGTGTATTACAACAAGAATGGAGACCTTCTTATGTATTTAACTATTTACAAGATAGATTTATTCAGCCTTCATTTGTAGTAGATATTTCAGCACATATCAACCAAAAATTGGCTGCTATTCATGCTTACACTACACAATTTTACAATCCAGGTTTAAACGAACCGCAAACCTATATATCAACACCACAATTTATTGAATCAGTGAAAGCGCGAGCAATGATGTTGGGTAAAAGAATTGGTGTGGAATATGGAGAAGGATATATCACCGAAAAAATGAT
>JAPLEL010000015.1 GCA_026391415.1 Bacteroidota bacterium | reverse complement strand
TGTAAATGCTTTTCAGAATATTGGATCTGTTCAAAATACTGGTATTGAGCTTTCTTTGTCAACTATTAATATTTCAAAAAAAGATTTTAACTGGAGAACAAGTTTCAATATTTCATTTAATAAAAACCAAGTGCTAACACTAACGTCTGGTCAAAACAGTTTGCTGTCTTTTCCTAAATGGTCTGGTGGAAATAGTATAGCAAAGAGTGCTTCTTTTGTAGCACAAATTGGGCAGCCTATTGGTATGTTCTACGGCCTAGTATCTGATGGTGTTTATCAATACAGCGATTTTGATTTAGTAGGAGCTGCGTATGTGTTAAAAGCAAATATTCCATCGGCTAATATTACGCGTTCTAAAATTTTACCTGGATATTGGAAATTTAAAGATTTGAATGGCGACTTAGTTGTTGATGCAAATGACCAAACAACTATTGGTAATCCAAATCCAGATTTTATTGGTGGCTTTACCAATAATTTCACTTACAAAGGATTTGATTTAAACATTTTCTTCCAATTTAGTTACGGCAATCAAATATTGAACGTCAACCGAATTTTGATGGAAGGTGGTGGAGGTACTTCAGCTACCACAGGTGCAAATATGTTTGATACCTATTCTGCAAGATGGACGCCAACTAATCCGTCTAACGATTATTCTACTGCAGGTGCTGGTGGACAAGCTCCTTCTTTTTATCCTTCTAGGGTAGTGGAAGATGGTTCTTATGTAAGATTAAAAACTTTAAATTTTGGCTATAAATTCGGTTCTGCTATTACTAAAAAATTGAAAATAGAGAGCTTGAGGTTATATGTATCGGCGCAAAATTTATTGACTTTCACCAAATACCAGGGCTTAGATCCTGAGGTGAATGTATTCTCGTCTGCACTTACACCTGGAATGGATTATTCCGCTTATCCTCGTGCAAAAACAGTAACATTTGGTTTGGATATAAATTTTTAATAAATAAAAAACTTCGGCTTTATAATAATATTGAAGTCTTTTTAAAAGCATAAAAAATATAAAATGAAAAAGCAAATATTTCTACTTTTAATCATGATAGTTGCTGGATTAGTTTCTTGTAAAAAGTTTTTACTAGAACTTCCAAAGGACACTGTGGTTCCAGAAACTTTTTTTAATACCAAAGAACAGTTAACAGCAGCACTTATGTCTGTATATACTGAATTAGGTGCATATGATAACGAAGGTTCTTATTCTCGTTTTTTATCCTTAGAAGGGAATGCAGCAACGGATGAGTATTGTTTAAGAAGTGCATCATCTACAACTGCAAGTATTTATAATGCAAGTGCGTCTTATGCTGCTTTTGGTGCATTATGGGGCAATCTTTACCAAGGAATTGAAAGAGCCAATTTTTTATTGGAGCATTTAGATGCTTCACCTGCGCCTAAAGCCGATAAAGATGAAATTAAAGGAGAGGCTTTGTTTTTAAGAGGCTACTATCATTTTTTATTGGTTAGTTATTATGGAGATGTTCCGTTAAATCTAGTTACCACTAAAAGTGCAACTGAAATAAGCCGTGCGCGAACTCCAGCCAAACAAGTGTATGATCAAATCATAAAAGATATGATAGCTGCTGAGGGATTGGTTAATTCAGCTAGCACTTGGGGTGTAACTACCACTGGTAGGGTTTCAAAAACTTGTGCAGCAGGAATGTTGTCGAGAGTTTGTTTGCATGCAGCAGGCAGATTGAGAGATAATAATTATTTAGTTCCTTCTGTTGCTTGGGGTAGAAAAGTAATTGCTAGTGGATTACACAATTTATTGCCAGACTACAAACAAATTTTTATCAATCATAGTGCAGATATTAATGATAATACTGAGTGTATTTGGGAAGTAGAATTTATGAGAGATCCCTCTGGTATTTATTACGAATTTGAGCGCTTTGGTTCTACTCAGGGTGTAGAGAATCAAGATTTGGCAACTGGTTTTTGTCAGGGGACTTATAATGCTACAGGAACACTGTATGAACTATATGCACCTGGAGATTTAAGAAGAGATTGGACCATTGCTAATTACAATAACAACGTAATTCCTGGAACAAAAACAAAATCTGCGCCTTATGGCAGAGTTTATATAGCTCCATCAGTACACTGGCAGCGTTCATTGGCAAAATGGAGAAGAGAATACCAAAATCCTGCAATTATAGGTATTAAAAATGTAGGCGGTACCAATTATCCTTTGTTGAGATATGCAGATGTACTACTTACATTGGCTGAAGCAGACAACCAACTTAATGGCCCGACTGCAGAAAATATTGAGTGGGTTAATAAAGTTAGAAGAAGAGGTTATGGGGTTAGTTTGGTTAAAAGAAATATTAATGACTTAACCGTTACAAATGGCGGTACATCAGGCTATACTTTGGCTTCAACTGTTACTTTTTCTGGTGGTGGTGCATCAAGAGATGCCAAAGCGGCAATTTCTACAGTGACTGCTGGAAAAATTACTGCTATTACTTTAATTGATGGTGGTGCAGGATATACTTCAGCGCCAACAATTACTATTTCTGGTGGTACAGGTGCGGTTATTACGCCTATAATTAGTAATTTAACAGATTGCGAATTACTTCCAGCAAACACTGCTACTAAAGCGGCTTTCCAAGCAATGATAGTTGCAGAAAGAAGTAGAGAATTAGCAGGTGAAGGTTGGCACAAATTAGATTTATTCCGTTGGCATACTTTTGTTAGTACTATGGCGGCAATGGTGCCTATAATAGGACCTCCAGGTAATGCTTTTGCTGGCGTATTACCTGCTTATGCAAATGCTACTGCAAGAGATACCTGTTTTCCAATACCAATACAAGAAATGTCTTTAAACCCACTGATGGTGCAGAACCCAGGGTGGAACTAGGAATTAATATTGTATAAAAAAAATAGCATCCCTCTTATAGTGTGAAAACTGTAAGGGGGTTTAGCGTCAAAGAACTAATATTTTTTATTTTTTCTGTTAAACAACCCACCAAAAAAAAGGTCAAATACAAAAATCATTTTATGCGAAAATTGTTTCAGTGCTATTGTTCATTAATTATTGGTTCGGTACTTATTTTTTCTAGTGGAATTAGTGCACAGAATAAAACTAAACCGAATATTCTTTTTATTGCAATCGATGATTTAAAACCTGAATTGGGTTGTTATGGAAATAAGCAAATCAAAACACCAAATATCGACAGACTTGCAGCGATGGGAACTGTGTTTTTAAGTAACTATTGTCAGCAAGCAGTTTGTGGTCCTACGCGTGCAAGTTTAATGACAGGTATGCGTCCTGACTATACAAAAATTTGGGATTTAAAAACGCAAATGCGTGATATGAATCCCGATATTGTAACACTTCCTCAGTATTTAATCACACAAGGGTATACCACATCAGGTATAGGAAAAATATTTCACCCAAGTAGTGCAATAAAAAAAGTAGACCCAATTTCTTGGAGTATTCCTTTCTTGTTTGCGTCCGACGATGAATATGCAAATGGGTTTGGTGCTCCTGCAAATAAACAATACCAAAAACCTGAAACAAAAGCATTGTTTGCTAAAGGAAAGAAAGCGCAAAAAGAATCAGACGATGACGAAACACCTACTAGCACAAAAGGTCCTTCAACAGAAAATATGGATGTGCCTGATAATGCTTACGAAGACGGCGTGAACACATTAAAAGCAAAAAAACAAATCATTGCATTATCAAAAGAGAAAAAGCCATTTTTTATGGCAGTTGGGTTGCACAGGCCGCACCTTCCATTTGTTGCACCAAAAAAATATTGGGACTTATACAACAGAGCCGATATGCCTTTGGCTGAATTTCAAGAGCATTCAAAAAATGGTCCAGAAATTGCGTATCACCGTTCTGGTGAGTTAAGAAATTATACAGATATACCTGAGTTTGCCACTTTTAATGAGCCAGGGAATTATGTTAGATTGAAAAAAGAAAAACAACAAGAATTAATTCAAGGATACTATGCATCTGTTTCTTATACCGATGCTAATGTTGGAATGTTATTACATACACTTGATTCACTTGGCACACTAAATAATACGATTATTGTTTTGTGGGGCGACCATGGATGGCATTTAGGGGATCATGATTTATGGGAAAAGCATACCAATTTTGAACAAGCAACAAGAGCGCCGTTGATTATTGCCGCACCTGGTATGAAACCTGGTAAAACCAAATCACTTTCAGAACACTTAGATATTTTTCCTACCATTTGTAATTTAGCAGCTGTTGCCATTCCTACCCAGTTAGAAGGAAAAAGTTTAAAGCCATTGATGTTAGACAATACCGCAAAGGCAAAAGAATTTTCTATGAGCCAATATCCTAGAAAATTGAAAAAAGAAGAAATGATTGCAAAAGGATATGCCGATAATAAAATGATGGGCTATAGTATTCGTACCGAAAAATATCGCTACACCATTTGGATGAACAACTTTACATCTAAACAACCATTCAATACTGCTAGTGTATTTGCAACAGAGTTGTATGACTATGTAAAAGATCCTTTAGAAAAATTGAATGTAGTAAACGATAAAAATTATGCATCAATTTCTAAGGAATTATACAATAAAATGATTGTGTTTTTTAAATCACAAGAGAATAAATAATCGTATGAAATTAACAATTGGGATTTTTTTTAGCATTGCA
>JAPLEL010000128.1 GCA_026391415.1 Bacteroidota bacterium | reverse complement strand
ATTATTGGCTAAAAATGCTATGCGCATTTTTGTATCAATGCCCGGTATGGAAAAATTTTTTCCGGCCAATAAAATTGTGGTATCTGGAAATCCTATTCGTCAATCCATTGCGCATTTGTCTATTTCTAGAGAAGCGGCTTTGGCATTTTTTAATTTAAGTCCTAACAAAACAACCATATTAGCCATGGGCGGAAGCCTTGGTGCCAGAAGCATTAACCATGCTATTGCAAAAAATATCAAAGCATTTGAATTAAACGATTTGCAATTGATTTGGCAAACGGGTAAAACAACTGCCGACCAATTTATTAAAGTAGCGTCGGGCCATCCTAATATTTGGGCCGATGCGTTTATTACTGATATTGATAAAGCCTATGCGGCTGCAGATATTGTAATTAGTAGGTCTGGCGCTATGGCAGTAACGGAATTATGTGTTACCGGAAAGCCTACCATATTTGTACCTTTTCCATTAGCTGCCGAAGACCACCAAACACATAATGCCATGAGTTTGGTAAATAAACAAGCCGCCTTAATTGTTACAGATGCCAATGCTAATAAGGATTTGGTTGATGCGGCATTACAATTAGCCAACAACAAATTATTGCAAGCACAGTTTACCGAAAATGCAAAATCCTTAGCCATAACTAATGCAGATACCATTATTGCCAACGAAATTCTTAGCCTGATTTAGTGAATAAATTAAGTACCATACAAAAAATTTATTTCATTGGCATTGGAGGCATTGGCATGAGTGCGCTTGCCCGATATTTTTTATCAAAATCGGTGGAAGTGTTTGGTTACGATAAAACACCTACACCACTTACACGCAGTTTAGAAGCAGCGGGTATTGCTATTCATTACGAAGAAAATATCAATTTAATTCCAAAAGACGTTGATGCGGTGGTTTACACACCCGCTATTCCAGCGGCACATGCCGAATTAGTCTATTATAGAACCCATAATTATACAGTAGTAAAACGTAGCGATATTTTGCAATGGATTACCGAAGCCTCTTTTAATATTTGTGTGGCTGGTACGCATGGTAAAACAACCGTCAGCTCAATGATAGCACATGTTTTACGCGATAGTGATTTTGGTTGCAATGCTTTTTTAGGCGGAATTGCTACCAATTATCAAACTAATTTTTGGAGTAATCCTACCAATGTTGTAGTAGTTGAAGCAGACGAATACGACCGTAGCTTTTTAAAATTGCTACCTGATATTGCCGTGATTACTTCTATGGATCCCGACCATTTAGATATTTACGGAACAGCCCAAGCGGTTGAAGATGCATTTGTTGAATTTGCTACAAAAATTAAGCCCGGTGGATGTTTGGTGAGCCGTTATGGTTTTAAAAGGGCTAGTGAATTAACAGCATTCAATCAATATACCTATAGTTTAAACGAAAATGAGGCAGATGTTTTTGCGCAAAATTTACAAGTAGTTGCTGGAAATTATTGTTTTGATGTGGTGGGCAAAACATTTTCTATTAAAGATATTATTCTGCCAATGGGGGGCTTGCACAATATAGAAAATGCTTTAGCAGCAATTATTGTAGCGAAGCATGTAGATATTTTGGACGATAAAATTCGCGCAGCACTTGCCAATTTTAAAGGCGTTAAAAGACGTTTTGAATATCGAATTAAAACAGACAAACAAGTATTCATAGACGATTATGCCCATCACCCACAAGAGCTTCGGGCATTGATTTCTGGCGTAAAAAGTTTGTATGCCAACCAACCAATGGTGCTTGTTTTTCAGCCCCATTTATTTAGTAGAACCAAAGACCAAGCAACTGATTTTGCGGCGGTATTAGACCTTGCAGACCAAGTATTGTTATTGCCTATTTATCCTGCCCGTGAATTGCCAATGGAAGGTGTGAGCAGTGAATTATTATTGGGTAAAATGCAATTGACCAACAAACAAATTATTCAAAAAGACCAACTAAGCAATTGGATGCAAGCAAATAAACCGCCACTGGTGTTATGGCTGGCGCTGGCGATATTGATGCCTTGGTAGAACCTATTCAATCGATACTATTGTGCGAATAAGCTTTAAAAACATACCGTGGAAAAAGCGTTTCATTCAATCTGGATGGATTTTGTTGGGCTTGGGCACTATTGTTTTATTTGGTGCTGCTTTGCAAAAAAAAGCACAGAAAATTTGTACTGGCATCCAGGTTGAAATTGCAGGTGCCGCTCAAAATATGTTTTTGGATGAAAAAGAAATAGTAGGCTTACTCAATTTGCAGCAACCAGTGGTAGGTACCGGTATGAATAAAACGGATTTACGCGGGTTAGAAAGTTTTGTAGAAAAAAATAGTTGGATTCAAAATGCCGAAATGTATTTTGATAACCAACAAATATTACAAGTTAGAATAGTAGAAAGACAGCCTGTGGCAAGGGTATTTTTAATTGATGGCGGATCTTTTTATGTAGACAGTAACGGTTTAAGACTTCCTTTGAGCGATAAAGTATCGGCCAGAGTGCCAGTTTTTACAGGGTTTCCATCGAGTCAGCCCATTTTGGCTAAGCCAGATAGCGCCTTGTTAGATGGCATAGTTAATTTAGCACAATTTATTCAAGCCGACTCTTTTTGGATGGCACAAATTGCCCAAGTTAATATTAATGGGCAGTCTAATTTTGAGCTGATTCCAATGGTGGGTAACCAACTTATTTTATTGGGAGATGCAGATGTATTAGATAAAAAGTTTCATAGACTCAATGCCTTTTACCAACAAGTATTATTGCAACAAGGATTAAATACCTACGAGAAACTAGATATTCGATTCGATAACCAAGTAGTGGCTGTAAAAACTGGCGCAGAAAAAATGCAAGTAGACTCGGCAAGGGCCAAGGAATTAATTGCACAGCTGGTAAATAAAGTTCCTCCAATGCCAACAACGCCTGATGCAGAAAAAAAGGAGCTAGTAGTTAAAACAGTAACTAAACCAGTAATTAAGCCAGAACCCAAGCCAGCAGTAAGTCCTGTTGTTAAAACTGAACCTAAAAAAGAAACAAAGCCAGTTCCGCCAAAAGTAAAAGTACTAGTGCCAAAAGCGGTATTACCAGCAATAAAAAAACAAAATAATTAAAAGGAAATCAACTTATTAAACAATAAAATAATAATAAAGCCGTTTACGAAAGGATAGAATAAAAAGATAGCACCCTAAAGCTATTGCATCAACTCGATTTGGTGGTTTTCTATTGCTCAGCAAATGGTTTTTAGAACAAACAACTAATTCTTTGCAAACAACTAAAACAGCTACTTTATGAATCACAATGAATCACCAATCATTGTTGGACTGGATATTGGAACAACTAAAATTGCCGCTATTGCTGGTAGAAAAAACGAGTTCGGTAAATTAGAAATCTTAGGTTTTGGACGAGCCAACAGCAGCGGCGTTCAACACGGTCAAGTGTTAAACATCGACCAAACCATTAAAGCCATCCAACAGGCTTTGGTTAATTGCTATGAGAGTAATAAAGACCTTGAAATAAGCGAAGTGTATGTTGGTATTGCAGGCCATCATATTAAAAGTTTGCAAACCCGTGGCGATATTGTTCGTCAAGAGCCTGAAAATGAAATTCAAAGCTGGGAAATTGATCAATTGATTAACAACCAACGCAAAACTTTTATTCCTGCCGGTGACCAAATTATTGACGTGATTCCACAAGATTTTCATGTAGATAATATTCAAAACATTAAAGACCCAGTTGGTTTTAATGGCGTGAAAGTGGGTGCTAATTTTCATATAATTACAGGAGATAGAAATGCTATTCGCAATATTAACCGAGCGGTTCAACGCAGTGGTTTAGAAACCAAAGACCTTGTATTACAACCATTGGCTTCTGCAAGTGCAGTAATGAGTGATATTGATATGGAAGCGGGTGTTGCTATTTTAGACATTGGTGGTGGAACATCTGATTTAGCGGTTTTTTATGAAGGTATTTTAAAACATACCGCTGTTATTCCTTTTGGTGGCGAAAATATTACCAACGATATCCGCTTAGGTTTGGGTGTATTAAAAAGCCAAGCAGAAGCCATGAAAGTACAGTTTGGTAGTGCCTTAGCCGACGAAGCAAAAGCCAACGCATATATTACTATTCCTGGTTTAAAAGGAATGCCTGCAAAAGAAATTAGCGTAAAAAATTTGGCCCAAATTATACAAGCTAGAATGAGCGAAATTTTAGATTTTGTAAGCTACCATTTAAAGCAAGTAGGTTTAGATAGCCGTGCATTGAATGGCGGTGTAATTCTTACTGGTGGGGGATCGCAACTAAAACACTTAATTCAACTAACAGAATATACAACTGGTTTAAACGCACGTATTGGTTTGCCAAACGAACATTTAGCGCCTAACCATATTGAAGAGTTGAAAAAGCCAATGTATGCAACTTGTATTGGATTGATATTAAAAGGCTATAGCGACTACGAACACAAATACAAAGAGTTTAGTGAAAAATACAAAAAAGTAGAAGTGCCTAAAACACTTACTGTACCTACATCTGAAATTGTTCAACCAATTACTTCAAAGGACACACACGATATCACAGAAAGAAAAATGAAGTTCTGGGATAAATTTAAGCACAATTTAATTGATATGTTTAAAGAAGAAGAAGACCAGATTATCAAATAATTCAAAATAATATTTGCGCAACTTTTTATTAAAATTTTTATTATGATTCATTTCGATCTTCCTAAACAGAAATCTTCTATCATCAAAGTTCTTGGTGTAGGCGGTGGCGGAAGTAATGCTGTTAACTTTATGTTTGCCCAAGACATTGAAGGGGTAGATTTTATTATTTGTAATACCGATGCAAAAGCCATTGAGCAAAGCAAGGTGCCCAATAAAATTCAATTAGGACCACACCTTACACAAGGTTTGGGTGCTGGTGCAAATCCTGAAGTGGGCAAAAAAGCTACCGAAGAATCGTTAGACGAAATTAAACGTATACTAGAAGTAAATACCAAGATGGCATTTATTTGTGTGGGTATGGGTGGCGGAACCGGCACAGGTGGCGCGCCAATTATTGCACAAATTTGTAAAGAGCAAGGTATTTTAACGGTAGGAATTGTTACTACACCATTTGGTTTTGAAGGACCTCGTAGAATGCAACAAGCCGAAGAAGGCATCCGTCAATTGAAACCGCATGTTGATACCTTATTGGTTATTAGCAATGATAAATTGCGCTTGCAATATGGCAATTTAAAAATGAAAGAAGCATTTGGTAAAGCTGATAATGTATTGGCTACTGCTGCTAAATGTATTACTGATATTATTAATAGTCGTGGCCATATTATTGTGGATTTTGCCGATGTATGTACTGTTATGAAAAACGGTGGTGTGGCTATTTTGGGTAAGAGCGAAGCAGAAGGTGAAAACCGCGCGCAACGTGCGATTGAAGAAGCTTTGTCATCGCCACTATTAAATGATAGCGATATTAAAGGTGCTAAATGGATTTTAATAAATATCAATAGTGCCGAAGGTGAACACGAGTGCACGATGGACGAAGTAGAAACCATCAATAATTATTTGCGCATGCAAGCCGGTGAAGAAACCGATGTAATTGTTGGAATGGGTTACGATCCGCAATTAGATAATAAAATTGGTATTACTTTAGTGGCTACTGGATTTGAACACAAAGATCCATTTTCTAAACCTGCGCCAGTTGCAAAAGCAGCAGTTATAGAAGAAAAAATAATGATGACTTTGGGTGCGGTAGAAGAAGCACCGAAAGTGGTTGAATTAGTTGCACCACAAGAGTTGCCTATTCAACAAGAATTACCATTGGTTGAAGAAGTAGATCCTTTTGCACCACAAATGTTTGAACCAACAATTGCAGAAATTGCAATGGACTATAGTCTTTCATCAAGCAATTATTACGAAGAAACTCCTGAGTCAGTTGTTGTAGAAGATACCGAAGAAGTATTTCATTTTGAGTTGAGTTTAGATACGCCTGAAACAGCGGCACCGACTCCCGAACCAGAAACAATACCTGAACCAGTTGTTGTTGCTAAAACAGAAATGGAAGCATTGGTAGATTTTACAATATCCGATCAACCAGCAGTGGTTGCGCCAAAAGCAATGGGTTTAAGCAAGCCACAAAATATTTATGCTGAGCAGCCTAGTAGTTTTGTTGTTGAACCAATGGTATCGATGGTTGTAGCGCCTGCGCCTATGCCTGTTGCTGCTGCACCTGTTCATATACCAACACCTGCACCAGTTCAAGCCATGGAATTCATCCATCGCGAAGAGCCCGAAGAAATGCAGTTGGTAATGAAAGAGTCTACAATGCCGCAAGCAAGTACAGCAATTATTCAAAACAATTATCATTCAGAAGATAATTATTTAGACGAAACTGAAGAGCAAAAAAGAAGGGCTGCAGAGCGTATTCAAAAACTGCGTAATCTTTCTTATAATTTAAACACAACAGATCCGAATAATGAATTTGATTCGGTGCCTGCTTATATTAGAAGGAACATGGAATTGTTTGGCAATTCTATTACTTCTGTTGAAAATTTTTACAGTAAAGTAACTGTTTCAAAAGATTCAAATAATCAAACTCAATTGAGTACGATTAACACGTTTCTGGACGGAAAAAAACCAGATTAACGATTGCTGGCTCTTAGTTGTTTTAAACTTGGTGATTTAGTTGTTAGCCCCCGAATTAGTTGTCGGGGGCTTTTTTTAAATTAGCTGCCGCAAATTAATTTCTATTCAATAAATTACAGGCATGGCTACTATATTAATTACAGGCGGCACGGGATTAGTGGGAAAAAAATTAACGCAATTATTTATATCGAAAGGATACGATATAAATATTCTTACCCGCACAATTCCTACTAAAAAAGCACACCAAAATATTCATTATTTTTTATGGGATGTATTGGCTGGAACCATTGATAACAAAGCCATTGAAACAGCCGACCATATTGTGCATTTAGCTGGGGCTGGTGTTGCCGAAGCGCGTTGGACAACTAAAAGAAAACAAGAAATTGTAGATAGTAGGGTACAGAGCTGCCAATTAATTGTAAAGGCCTTAGAGACAATTAACAACAAAGTACAATCAATTATTAGCGCCTCTGCTATTGGTTGGTATGGCGCAGATACACCAATTAGTTTGCGCGATGGATTTGTAGAAACAGCACCAGCAGATACCGAATTTTTAGGTGAAACCTGCCGTTTGTGGGAATCAACTATGCAGCCTGTTTTAGCACTGAATAAAAGATTGGTGCAATTCCGTATTGGTATTGTATTAAGCAATGATGGCGGGGCTTTGACTGAGTTTAAAAAGCCTATTAAAACTGGTGTTGCTGCTATTTTAGGATCGGGTAAACAAGTAATTAGTTGGATTCATATTGCCGATTTATGTAACCTAATTTTGTATGGCATTGAAAACAATACCATGCAAGGAATTTATAATGCGGTGGCTCCTGAAACCATTACCAATAGAGCACTCACGCTGGCACTAGCCAAAAAAATATGTGGTCAATTTTTTATTCCAATACATGTACCCGCTTTTTTGTTAAAAATAATACTGGGCGAAATGAGTATTGAAGTTTTAAAAAGTGCTACTGTAAATAGTTTTAAAACACAGTCGGCAGGCTTTCACTTTAATTATCCAACTATAGATTTGGCATTAGGTCAATTGTGCAATAAATAGGCACATTAAAAATCAACATTATTTAAAATAATATTCGTTTAAATATTAGAGGTCTCTGCGTTTGTGTAAATAATAACAAAGTGCCCAAACTACTGTTGTAATAATGATGGTATAAAGCACCTGTTCTGGAATGGCATCAATTGCTTTTTCGTAAGCTTCTTTCATTTCTTTGCCAAACCGATTCATGAATGCTGGCATTGGAATAATACGATCTGAAATTTCAAATGGTAAATACTTTCCAATATCGTTCAATTTAAATTTAGCGTAACCAACAGCAATATTTTCTACTATCAAATTATAGAAAAGAAAAATGCCTAATGCTATAAATGCTTTTTTAATTAAGAAGCCTAGTAAAAAAGCAAGTGACAATTGCGCAAATGTTTGTAAAAAAAACAAAGGAATATATTGCAATTGCTCCATCCATCTACCAATATTATCGGGATCTGAATAAATACCTATTCCCGCTGCAACCGCTGTGTACATTAGGGTGCAGACCAATGATATAATAATTACATCGGCTAATTTACTCGTTACAAATTGTGCACGGCTCCATCCGTCAATAATATTTTGGCGCTGTGTTTTAAACATGTATTCGTTGGTAACTAACATAATTACCAATAAGGAAGGAATCAATATAAAAAACGAAGATAAAAAGGCTACTGAATGCCAGGTTTCTGGAAATGCAAATGGATTTCCCAATAACATTTTTGCAATGGTATTAGTCATTTCTTTTCCGCGGATAGATTTTGTGTAGGCATAATAAGATAGCAGTGTAGTGCCCGGATACGTAAATGTTACAATCAATAACATCCACCAAAACGCGGGGTATTTTTTAATTTTTAACCATTCAATTTTTAATAAGCTTAGCATACAATATTTTTTAGCGGATTAGTCGTTAGTGAGTTCAAAGAATTTTGTTTCTAAACTTTTTTTGCGCGGTATTAATTGGTTAATTACTACGCCATGGTTAAAACAATATTGGTTGATGGCTTCTGGTTGTGCTGCGCCTGCAGGAAAGAATACAGAAACAGAATGTTCGTTATGTTTAATAGAAGAAATTCCTGGAAAATCTTTTAAAGCCAATTGCAATGCAGTTAGATCTTGTGCAGCCACTTCAATAATATCTTCTTGTGCCAATACTTCTTCTACTGGTCCGGCAGTAATTAATACGCCGCGTTTCATAATGGCTACATGGGTACAAACTTTTTCTACTTCGTCTAACAAATGGCTGGCCATAATGATGGTTTTGCCTTGTTGTGAAAGTTCTTTAATTAATTCTCTAATTTCAGCAATGCCCACAGGATCTAATCCATTAGTTGGTTCATCGAAAAGTAATACATCGGGGTTTCCTAACAAAGCAGCACCAATGGCTAAGCGTTGTTTCATACCCAAACTAAAACTGCTAAACTTACTTTTTTTACGCTCCAATAATTTTACTTGACCTAATGCTTGGTCTATAGACTCATTATTGCCTCTGCCATTAATTGCTTGGGTGATTTTTAAATTATCTACTGCAGAGAGGTAATGGTAAAAATTGGGTGTTTCAAGTAATGAGCCAATTTTTTTTCTGGTTGCAGGAGATCCTGGTTGATTAAACCATTCAAAACTGCCAATATCGGCTTTTAAAATATCAAGTATAATGCTAAGCATGGTTGTTTTACCACTTCCGTTGGGTCCTAGCAATCCAAATACAGCCCCTTCAGGCACTTCAAAAGATACATTTTTTAGTGCTTGAATAGAACCGTAAGATTTTGAAACATTATTTAGCGATAAAACTGTTTGCATATAGGTGTTTAAGGATGTAAAAGTAATAGATGTTGCCTATTAAAACGATGGTTATATCCATGGCAGACAATGTCAGTAAAGTGGTAATAAGTACAGGTTTTTATATATTCGAAAAAAAGTAAATTTACCGATTAAATCATTACTTGTTGGATTAAGCAATTATGATAAATTATTACAAAATCCCTTACGTTAAACTTGCCCCAGAGGAGTTGGAAAAGGAAATTGAAAAGAACGGCACGTTTTATGCAAATGTGGCGGTTTGGACTTTGCTTTTTTCGCTTCCACTTTTTTGGGTATTGGATTTGTTGTTTTCAAAGCCGCAGTGGCTAAATTACATGCTTTTACGTATCATTTGTTTTGGGGTCTCTTATTTTATTTTTTGGTTTGGTAATAAAAGCAAATGGAACTACCTCGTACACTTAAACTTGGTAGTGGGCATTAATTTGGCATTGGCCTCTTTTTCTTGTGGAATTCTTCCTATCTCTGAATCACTTCCTTATTTTATGATTGCATCTGTAATGGTGCTTTTATTAAATACAACAATTTTTTGGCGCCCTATTTATTCAATGATGCATGTGGGGGGCACCTATGTAATTATTATTTTACTCTATTCTTTAACTGGCAGAGAAGATGGTTATGGAGGATTGGTTAAAAATGGAGGGGGAGCTTATTTTTTAATTTCTGCTTTTTCTTGTTTAATTGCGCACAACCGTTATTTGATTGTAAAAAAAGAAATTCAAAAAAATTTAATTATAAAAGAATCAAATAAACGTTTATTAGAACAGAACGAATTAATCAACGACCAGCACCAAATAATTGATCAAGCCAATAAGCGTTTAAAACAACTAAATGATTACAGGCAGAATACACTCAATATAATGATCCATGATTTAAAAAATTTTATTGGATCAAATGAAATATCACTCGATTTGATTAATAGAACATCGGCAAATTTAACGGTTGATCAAAAAGAAATACTTAGTTATATTTCAATGGGTAATGATAAGTTGCATTATTTATCGCAAAAACTAGCCGATTCTGCTGGCGCCGATTCAGATAAAGTTGCATTTAATATTGAAGTATTTGATCTGGTAAAAGAAGTAGAAAAAGCAGCAATTAATTTGATAGATATAGCCAGTATTAAACAAGTGGGTTTGCAATTAAATTTATTGCCAACAGCTTTAAATGTTGCATTAGATAAGGTTTTTGTACAACATATACTTTTTAAATTATTATCGAATATTATTCGGTTTGTTCAAACTGGATCTGCTATTAGTATTCATGCATCACAAACAGATAACCATTGTACTATTGAGTTTTTAAATAAATCAACTCCTATTGGCATTAATACATTGAATGCCTATTTCAACAAACTGTCTACACCCAATAGTCATGATGCGGTAACCAATCAATCGGGGCTAGGGTTTGCAGTGGCAAAAAATATGGTGGATGAAATTGGCGGAGAACTTTCTTACAATAGCAATGAAACTTTTGGCAACTATTTTAAAATAAAATTTAAACGCGCATAATACTTTTCAAAACTTCAAATTATTAATTGGGGCAAGAAAATTTTTAAATAAAAAAACATGTATCAAAGAATTCTATTAACGACGGTTTTAGTTTTTCTCTTTTCTGGAGTATGGGCACAAAATGCACAACGGACTTTTGAAGAAATGGGTTATAGAGACCAGTCAATTGTGGGTATTTCAGGTGCTATTACTTATTTTGTAAAAGTTCATCCTGACGATGATATAGATCAATCGAAATTGGTATTGTATTTACGTCCTTCGCAGGTATTAAACCCAAATACATCTACTATTACTATAAGTGTAAAGGATGCGCCAATCTATACACAAAGAATAATTGGTGCTAGTATTGATTCGCTGATTACCATTGTTATTCCATTAAATAAAAAATTCATTCAACCCGATGGTCGTTATATAAAGTTGAAGATTGTTGCTAGGATGAGTATTTCTGATCAAATCTGTCAAGACATTGACAATCCTGCTGTTTGGATGAATATTAGAAATATCTCTTATTTCACTGCACCTAAACAATCTGTTTTATCGTACCAACGAAGTTTAAAAGAATCGATTCAAGAATATACTTCTATTGCAACAAGTACAACTGCAGATTTAGACGATGTAATGGCCAGTGGAATTGCCTATTCATTTATTAAAAAAGCCAATAAACAAAGTATTATTAGTACCATAAATTTTTTGCCAACCGATACTTTGAGTCATAATATTGTAGTAGGTCTTGCCAATAAATTGCCTGAAAATATTAAAAGTCAATTACCTGTTTTAAATAAAGGCGAAGGCTTAATTATAAGTTTGGGTACCGAAGTAAACCAAGTGATGGTTATTACAGGATATGATGCAGAAGGCTATAAAAAAGCCATTAGTGTATTACATAATAATAATATTTTAAATAGTAGTTTCTCGCAAAAATTATTGGTAGACAAAGTAGTGGTTAAGCCCATAGTAAATTCTGCATTAACACAAGTATTAACGCTTGAACAATTAGGTGGTCAGTCTTCATTAATGGAAGGGGTGTTGGCTTTAAATACTAACTATCCTTTTAATTTAATGGATTACACTACCATTCCTAAAAAATTAACCCTTCATTTAGAAACATTATTCTCGCGTTTAAGAGAAAATGACCGTGGATTTTTAAATGTTTATTTGAATGACAATTTGGTGTTTACAACAACCTTATTAGATTTAAATAGTTTTAATAATGATATTGATTTGCCGCCTTATTTGTTAACCAAATTAAATTCATTGGTAGTTGAAATGCGCTTCCATCCTAGTAATAGTGTTTGTAAGGATGGTTTTGCCAGTTTCTTTGGTTTTATCAATAACAAAACATCTACGCTTACTTTTTCTGGTGACCAACAAACTGATTTTTACAATTTCTTTAATTATCCTGGAGAATTTAGAAAGAAGCCTTTGAAGTTATTGATATCAAAGGATTTGAACACATATATTACTTCATCGGTAGGGGAATTGATTTACCAGATTAATACAGCGTCTCTAATGAATGCAACGCTAATTTTGCCTGAATTACTTCAAACAGATAAAGCTACTGCAAAAGATTTGGTTGGATATAATGCCATTGCTTTATTACAACGTAATGATGCTTTTATAAAAAACTTTAGCAATTTGCCCATACAGTTTAATAGAGACTTTCAATTATACAAAGACCTAGAAGGGGAAACGAGTTTTTCATTCAATGATTTTTCTGGATCTGGTATAGCACAAATATTTCAACAAGCGGGCAGTACTATATTAATGATATCGTCTTTAGGCGATAGTGCAACCAAAGAGGCTTTTCAAAGTGTGATTAAAAGCTTTGGTTCTCAATCGTCGGCTATTCAAAGCAATGTATGTATTTCTACTAGTGATGGACGGAGCAGTTTTTTCTTTAAATTAAGAGAAGACGAAAAACTAGTTACTTATAAAGGCGATAAAAATGAGTTTTTAGAATTGTGGGAGAGGTATAAATATTTTGTTTTAGCAGTATTGTTGTTACTCATTTTATTTGGTTTTTATTTTGTTAGAAAACGCGTACAGCAATCACAGGAGATTGTTTAAAAAATAGCTGCTGATTCACTAATTATGCGAATTTCTTCTCTAGACAATATGGTAATGGCAGGTTTGTTAGAAGCAGACAAACTAGCCGAAATAGAAGTCATTGCTAATGATTATGGATATTCGTATGTTAAAACAGCACTTAATTTCGGGTTCTTATCACGAAAAAAATATGTTGCTTTTTTAGAGCGAGAAGGATTTTCATTTGTGGCCGTAAGAGACGAGCTATTAGACGATAAGTATATTAATCAATGCGAATTGATTGAATTAAATGCCATTCTATTTGCTCCTTTACGGGTGTTACCAGACGGTTTTTTATTAGTTGCTGCAGCAGACCCGCAAGACGAAAAGTTGAAAACACTTTTGACTATACGTTTTCAAATGCCCATTAAAATTGTTGCTGCATCTGACCTAGACATTACTTGGTTGATACATATAAAACGCGGCGAATATATTGTAAAGGAGTCTGTGTTTAGTTTGATGAAAAAAGATCCAGACTATTCTGGCTTAGTTACATTTACCGATCGTCAATTGTTTTTTTTCTTTGGCCTTTTAGCCATTACAGTGGCATTGCTTTTTGTGAATTTTATGCGTACTGCTCTAATTATTAATTTGGTGTTAAGTGTGTTGTTTTTTATTACCACTTTATTCAAATTGTATCTTTCTTTAAAAGGGTCCATGTCTGAAATGAATGAAACGGTAAAAAAAGAAGAAGTGGCTGCTATAAAAGATAGCAGTTTGCCTATATAT
>JAPLEL010000001.1 GCA_026391415.1 Bacteroidota bacterium | reverse complement strand
TGCTTGAGGAATGGGGTTATCATTTATTAGATTTACAATTAAACGATATTACTTTTGATGAAGAAGTAATGCGATCGATGGCGAAAGTTGTTGCTAGTAATAATTTAAAAGCTGCTGCAGAAAATGAAGGCCAAGCTTTATTAATAACTAAAACCAAAGCAGCTGAAGCAGAAGGTAATGCTATAAAAATTGCAGCAGAAGCAGAAAGAGAAGCAGCACGTTTGCGCGGACAAGGTGTGGCATTGTTTAGAGAAGAAGTGGCCAAGGGTATGAGTCAGGCTGCAGAACAAATGAAGCAAGCTAATTTAGACACCAATGTTATTTTATTTAGCATGTGGACAGAAGCTATTAAAAATTTTGCAGAATTGGGAAAAGGAAATATGTTGTTTTTAGACGGTAGTCCTGAAGGTATGCAAAACACCATGCACCAAATAATGGGGATGGTAAAAATGAATACCGATAAAAAATAAATTAATTAGTAAAAATTTTAGCTCACTTTAAATTTACAATCGATGTTTGATTTGTTGCAAATAGATACCCTACAAAAAGTGGCGGCAACACTGCCCGCTCCTGAACAAATTTCTATGTGGCGTTTGTTAGAGAAAGGGGGGTTTATTATGTATCCGCTATATATATTATTAGTAGCGGCTATTTTTGTTTTTGTAGAGCGATTAATTGCTATTAGAAAAGCATCAAGAATAGATGAAAATTTTATGCGAATAATTCGTGATAATATTGTTACAGGGAATGTAACTGCTGCACGAAGTTTAACAAAAAACACCAACAACCCTGTTGCACGTATGATAGACAAAGGGGTTCAGCGCATAGGCAAACCCATTGATGCCATTGAAAAGAGCATGGAAAATGTAGGTAAGCTTGAAATGTACATAATGGAAAAAAACCTGTCTATTCTTTCATTGATAGCGGGCATTGCACCAATGTTTGGGTTTTTAGGAACGATTGTTGGAATGGTACAATTATTTTACGGCATTGCTTCTACAGGAGAATATACTTTAAATACCATTGCTGGTGGGATTTATACCAAAATGATTACTTCTGCAACTGGATTAATTATTGGTTTGATTGCTTATGTTGGACACAATTATTTAAGTACACAAATAGACAAGACCGCCAATAAAATGGAAATGGCTAGTGCAGAATTCATAGATATTTTACAAGAACCAACTCGTTAATAGCCATCGAGCTAATTGTTATTAGTTATGAATATTCGTAAAAGATTAAGAACACATCCCGAAGTGCATACAGGTGCACTGAATGATATATTGTTCATATTATTATTGTTTTTTTTAATTGTATCTACACTAGCTAATCCGAATGTTATCAAGGTGTCGAACCCTAAAGCGAAATCAGACACTAAGTCGAAACAAACGGTGGTAATTACCGTTGATAAAGACCAACAATTGTATTTAGGTGCGCAGAAATTAACGATAGATGAATTAGAGCCAGCATTAAAATTATTTTTAGCCAAAGAAACAGAAAAGCCTTCTGTGGTAATTAATGGCGATAGTACTTCTCATTTAGGAACATCTATTAAAATCATGCAGATAATTAAAAAGCTTGGAGCAACACC
This sequence comes from Bacteroidota bacterium, assembly GCA_026391415.1. Lineage (GTDB taxonomy): Bacteria > Bacteroidota > Bacteroidia > Chitinophagales > Chitinophagaceae > Sediminibacterium. Next base: position 264 of record JAPLEL010000001.1, on the reverse strand, counting down.
TGTAATGGCAGTAGATAATAATGGTGTAAAGTAATTGCTGAATTAATTTATTAGTTGCGCCTTAATCATTCTGTCTTTTCCTTGCATGTCTTTTTTAAGTTCGCAACAATAGCCGCTACTTGTTAATAGAGCCATTGTTTCTGCACCTAGGGCTTCATTAATTTCAAAATAAACACAGCCATTGCCACTTAAATGGGTTTTACCAAATTTGGCTATTGCACTATAAAAAATTAGTGCGTCATTATCTGGCACAAATAACGCTAC
>JAPLEL010000076.1 GCA_026391415.1 Bacteroidota bacterium | reverse complement strand
AAAAGGCAAATCTCCGCTAGTAGTTGCAGCCGACGTTTATCGTCCTGCAGCGATTGATCAGTTAACAGTGTTGGCCGAACAAATAGGGGTTGCTATATACAGTGAACGCGAAAATAAAGATGTTGTTTCCATTGTAAAAAACGCATTATTAGAAGCAAAAGCCTCCAATAAAAATGTAGTAATCATTGATACTGCAGGCCGTTTAGCGGTAGACGAAGCAATGATGATTGAAGTAGCCAATATAAAATCGGCAGTCAATCCTTCGGAGATATTATTTGTAGTAGATGCTATGACTGGGCAAGATGCTGTAAATACAGCAAAAGCTTTTAATGATCGATTAGATTTTACAGGAGTAGTTCTTACAAAATTAGATGGTGATACCCGCGGTGGAGCAGCATTGTCTATCAAATACACCGTTAACAAACCGATCAAGTTTGTAAGTAGTGGCGAGAAGATGGAAACACTTGATGTGTTCTATCCAGAGAGAATGGCGCAACGTATTTTGGGCATGGGTGATATTACTACACTTGTAGAAAAAGCACAGGCGCAGTACGATGAAGTAGAAGCAAGAAAATTAGAGAAGAAAATTCGAAAAAATCAATTTGATTTTCAAGATTTCTTAGACCAATTGCAGCAGATTAAAAAAATGGGTAACCTAAAAGACTTGATGGGTATGATTCCTGGCGTGAGCAAAGCCATTAAGGATGTAGATATTAATGACGATGCATTTAAAGGAATTGAAGCGATTATAAAATCAATGACACCCTTCGAACGCTCAAATCCAGATTCCTTAACACCCAGCCGTAAAACGCGTATAGCAAAGGGAAGCGGTAAGGATATCAATGAAGTAAATGCTTTTATGAAGCAGTTTGAGCAAATGAAACAAATGATGAAAAACATGAACAATATGCCAATGGGCGGTAGAATGCCTGGTATGAAGCGTTAAAAACCTCCTTTTTTATAAATTAATCAAGCGTTTTTCTTGCATTCTTTGGTAAATCAGTTGTTATCTATTAGTTTCGCGCTCTATTTAAGTCAACCTAATTTCCTAACGCCTATAAATGTCTATTTAACATGGCAGTAAAAATGAGATTACAGAGACACGGTAGCAAAAAACGTCCTTTCTACTTTATTGTAGTAGCCGATGCCCGTGCTCCAAGAGATGGTAAGTTTATCCAAAAATTGGGTACTTACAACCCGCTTACAGTTCCTGCAAGCATTCAATTAGATCGTCAAAAAGCTTTAGAGTGGATGAACAAAGGTGCTCAACCCACCGACACTGTTCGCCGCATTTTGTCTTTTAAAGGCGTATTGTACCTAAAACACCTTTTACGTGGTGTTAAATTGGGTCTATTTGATGATGTTACAGCAATGACAAAGTTCCAGGAATGGCACAATGAACATGAAGCACAAATTACCCGCAGAAACGACGAGCACAAGAAGGCAGTAAGAGCAAAAAAAGTGTATACACCTGTTGTAAAAAAGGTGGAAACAGTAGAAGTTGCTCCTGAAGCCCCAACTGAAGAAGCTCCAGCTGAAGCGTAGTGTAATACAGTATTATAAAGAAGCAATTCTTTAAACTGATTAAGTCCTGGCATTTTTGTCGGGACTTATTGTTTTTATAGGAATACAGTGCGGATATTTGTAAAGCATATCTGCCAAACATTTAATAGTAATTAATGAGTGAGTACATACATATAGGAAAATTAGTAGCCAGTTTTGGATTAAAAGGAGACTTGATTTTAAAACATGAGCTGGGTAAAAAAACACCATTTAAGGGGATAGAAGTTTTATTTGTTGAAGAGTCGAAAGGCAACTATATACCTTATTTTATTGAATCGGCCCGAGCATCAAACGAAGAAGAAACTACTATTAAACTCGAAGGACTAAACACCAAAGAATCTGCAGCCAGATTAATCTCGCGCAATGCTTGGGTATCAGATACCGACTTTAGGTTATTGGTAGGAAAAACTGCTCCAATAGCATTGTTAGGTTATTTATTAATTAATGAAGGAGAGGAGTTAGCACCCATAGAAGAAGTAATTAATCAACCCCATCAAATTCTTTTACGCATCACTTTAAAAGAAAAAGAAGTTTTGATACCATTACACGAAGCCACACTAAATAAAATAGACCATGTAAAAAAACAAGTACATGTAGTTTTGCCAGATGGCTTATTAGAAATTTATACCGACTAATTTTATCAATGATAGCCTATGCCACATCATTTTGAAAATACCATTACTGTTTTGCCCGAACACCTCGACGATCAAAACCATGTAAACAATGTGATGTTTGTACAATTTATGCAAGACATAGCCATTCAACACTGGACAAGTATTGCACCGCCAGCACTAAGCGAAGAAATTGTTTGGGTAGTAAAAAGGCACGAAATAGACTATCATGCGCCCGCTTTTTTGGGCGATGAATTAATTTTAAAAACACATACCGGAGAAGCCACCGCAGTAACCTGGAATAGGCACCACCAAATTGTTAGAACGAGTGATAACAAGGTTTTAATTACCGCAAAAAGTTGCTGGGTATTGTTAGATAGAAAAACCGGAAGACCCAAAAGAATCGATGATTCCATCAAACAAATTTTCGATTAAATACCATCATAAAAAATAATTTTTCTAAAAGTCTACTTTTTTAGTAGGAAATACATATTTTTGTAATTCTAAAAGCAATTATATGAGTTTACGTTTAGGGGATATCGCTCCCAATTTTCAAGCAGACAGTTCATTAGGTCCAATAGATTTTCATGAATATTTGGGCAGCAGTTGGGGCGTTTTATTTTCTCATCCAGCCGATTTTACGCCAGTATGTACCACTGAATTAGGTAGAACCGCATCATTACACGAAGAGTTTGCAAAGCGCAATGTAAAAGTGTTGGCACTAAGTGTAGACAGCGCATCAAGCCATTTAAATTGGATAAAAGACATCAATGAAACACAACATGTAACTGTTGATTTTCCTATCATAGCCGATTTAGATCGTTCAGTAGCCAATGCCTATGATATGATTCACCCAAATGCTTCAGAAACATTTACGGTGCGTTCTTTATTTATTATTGGCGCCGATAAAAAAGTAAAATTATTTATCACTTACCCAGCCTCTACTGGAAGAAATTTCACCGAAGTATTACGTGTAATAGATTCATTACAACTAACCGCAAACTACAGCGTAGCAACACCTGCAGACTGGAAAGAAGGGGAAGATGTAATTGTAGTGCCCGCTATTAGTACAGAAGCCGCCATTGAAAAATTTCCAAAAGGCGTTAAAGTAGTAAAACCTTATTTGAGATATACACCACAGCCCAATAAGTAATTTTTTTGTTTGAGTATTCGTTTAGTTATCGTTAGCGCCCCGAAATTTCGGGGCGTTTTTTTGTGCATTTATTTTCTGTTTAATATTAATTAACGTAATTGAATTTATAATTAAACATCTTTAAAAATTCATTTTAATCTTCTATTTAAAATTGTGTTTAATTTTTTTTAAATATCAAATTTATTTTATTAAACATTATTTTATTGTCACTTGCAAGCGTTAAAATTAATTTAAATAATAAATGAATTTCATTGCTGTCCGAGATAATTCTGTAACAGCTATTTTTTAAAAGGTTTACAATACAAGTCAATTAAAAATTGGTCATTTATGCAAAGCAGGGTGTCACCCATCAAACAATTTCAGTTCTTGGGCCACTATTTCTTGATAATGCTTCATCGGGTTCTTTAAAAAAGAGTTCAGATTAATGTAGTTAAATAGATGCAACCTTATTACACTAGCTAGATTAGAAAAGGCCCAGACTTTCGCTTTAATTTGCCTTTGCAGCACAGTTAGCAAGAGATTCCAGATCAGTGCGCACCATATTTGTATAATAATAGCATTTACATTGTCTCCCAAAAAATAACTTAAGGATTGGTTTTGCTTTAACTGTTTGTGCAATGTTTCTATTTGCCACCTAGATTTATAAATGAGCGTAATTTGGTCAGCGGACAGGTCATATATATTACTGATAAATTCATAGCAAACTTGATGCTTTTCATCCCAATAAACCACTCTGCGAAGCGGTAGGCCTCGATTAATTTTCCCATTTTCACGTATAGGCAATACAATTTGTTCGTCGAGTAAAATGGATTGATTACTATCAGCGGCTAATTCAAATTCTTTCTTACGTCTAAAAGCTGCATTGTGTTTTAACCTTGTTACAAAGGGTATTTGATGGGTATTAAAGTATTCAAAACGCTCATAGTCATTATATCCCTTATCAAATACATAGATATGGTCGTTAGTGAACTCAATATCATTCATAAAGCTGCTATCATGGGTTGTAGCATCTGTGAACTTCACTAATACAGGTGCATTATAATCGGGCCTGATTTGCATATGCACTTTAATTCCGCCTTTACGTTTTCCACTCTCTGGTTTACGCCCGATGGACAGCTCTTTGCCAAACTCATTCTTAAAGCGGCTGTCCGATAAAATTGGTTGATACTGGGTTAGCAAATCGTAGTATATTTTTTCAAAGACCTGATAGCTTCTTCGTTTGTTAGCATCACTGATGGTGCTTCTTTTGGGGGGTCTCTTTAGGTTTAAATGCTGTAGTTTCCCTTCCAAACCAAGGAAGCCATTGGTTACATCTCGGAGGGAAGTAGTATTAGATGCAGTGGCAAACAACATAGACACAAGATGTTCCCAAGTTGAAAACCGCTTGGTAAACTTATCGGAATGGTATTTATTAACGGCTCTTTGCACTTGATGCTTGGGTATTAAAGAAATCAGCTGTCCGAAAACAGAATTACCAGAAAAATTTGTACTATTGTTCATATGGTTTTGTTGTGGTAAACTAAACCTATATGTTTTGGGCCATATCGTAAAATATATGGCTCATTTTTTTATCTTTCGTTTTTATCTCGGACAGTAATGAAACATTATATAGAATCACTTGGGGCATTACATTTTGGTGGTAGATTAATGGTTATAGAAAGAGATGCTGCACTTAAGCTTATTAATAAATATTTTAAAAATCTATTTATATGAAACAAAAAAATGTACAACTAGATGTGGACTTTATTGGTGGAGATAAACCCTTAACTGATAAAGAAGAGAAGATGCTAAGTGATTATTTTAAAAATTTAAA
>JAPLEL010000056.1 GCA_026391415.1 Bacteroidota bacterium | reverse complement strand
TTTGTTTGGGATGATGGATATGGGATTTCAGTTCCTAAAAATTTTCAAACAACCAAAGGCTCTATATCAGACGCATTAAAGGGTTTTGAAAAAACAGAATTCACCAATGGTATTCATATTTACAAAGTAAAAGCTTGGGATTATGCAGGCATGTGCGAAGTGTTTGAATCTGCTTTGCAACGTGTACGCGAAACCCATGTGCCCGTGCTCTTTCATGTAGAAGAAGTAACACAACCGCAAGGTCATTCAACTAGTGGAAGTCACGAGCGATACAAAAGTCAAGAACGTTTAGACTGGGAACGCGATTGGGATTGTTTGAAAAAAATGCGCGAATGGGTGATAGAAAATACATTGGGTTCTGACGAAGAATTATTACTCATTGAATCGGAAGCAAAAGAGCATGTAAAAGCGCAAAAAAATCTTGCTTGGGAAAAATATATTCATCCTATTAAAGAAACGGTTGCGCATACTGCATCATTAATGCAATCAACGATAGTAAATGATATGGATGTTTATAACCAAATTAGAAAACTATCCGAAGATTTATTAGCCAATAAAGAACCGCTTAATAGAGATATTATGCGCTCATTGGCATTAACACTTGAATTGGCACCACACTCACCTTCCTTTAATGAAATAAAGGCTTACTACGATTATTTGTTGGCAGAAAACTTGCACGTTTATAATAGTCATTTATACAATGAAGGTCCTAAGTCTGCACTAAAAGTGCCACAGGTTAATCCATTAATTGCTTTTGATGCACCACTTGTAAACGGCTATGAAATTTTAAATAAATATTTCGATGCGCTATTCACCGCAAATCCTACAGTATTTGCTTTTGGTGAAGACGTAGGACATATTGGAGATGTGAACCAAGGTTTTGCAGGATTACAAGACAAGCACGGCGGAGATAGAATTTTAGATACTGGCATTAGAGAACTTACCATTATAGGACAAGCCATAGGATTGTCTTTGCGCGGATTAAGACCTATTGCCGAAATACAATACCTCGACTATTTATTATACGGATTACAACCTTTAAGTGACGATGTTGCTACCACGCATTTTAGAACAAAGGGGCAACAAAGTATTCCTTTAATTATTAGAACAAGGGGGCATCGTTTAGAAGGTATTTGGCATAGTGGATCGCCACTAGGTATGATTATTAATGCACTCAGAGGTTTGTACGTTTGTGTGCCAAGAAATATGGCGCAAGCAGTTGGAATGTATAATACCTTATTGCAAAGCAATGATCCTGCAGTGGTAATTGAGTGTTTGAATGGCTATCGACTAAAAGAAAAAATGCCTGCTAATTTATTAGATTATACCGTGCCATTGGGTGAGCCTGAAATCATTAGAACGGGCGATGATATTACCATTGTTTCTTACGGTTCTGTTTTACGCATTATTCAAGAAGCGGCAGATCGTTTAGAAAAATTTGGTATTACTTGTGAGATTGTGGATGTGCAAACACTTTTGCCTTTTGATATTAATCATAGCATTGTTGCCTCATTAAAGAAAACCAATCGTATTGTATTTATAGATGAAGATGTTCCAGGCGGGGCATCGGCATATATGTATACACAAGTGATGGAAAAACAAGCTGGCTATCAGTGGCTAGATGTAAATCCTAGAACTATTACAGGAAAAGCAAATCGTACAGGATATGGTAGTGATGGCGATTATTTTAGTAAGCCAAATGCCGAAGAAATTATTTCGGTGATTAGAGAGATGATGCAAGAATAAAAAAACACCCATTAACTTTTTTAAAAATTAATGGGTGGAATATAATAATAGTAGCAAGGGACTAACCCATATTATGGAATACTTTATTAACGTCTTCGTCTTGTTCTAAGCGATCAATTAATTTGCTAATATCTTCGGCTTGTTCGTCAGTTACTGGAACCGTAGTTGTAGGAATCCATTCTAATTCGGCACTCAAAGGGCTAAGACCTTTATCTTCCATTGCTTTTTGTAAGTTTCCAAAATCTGCAAACGCACAACGCAACACTAAAATAGGCAAATCATTTTCGTCGGTGCTTTCTCCTAATTCGTCTAAGCCATGGTCAATTAATTCCAATTCTAATTCATCCATATCAAGGCCTTCTAGTTTCAATTTAAATACACCCATTTTTTTAAATTGAAAACTTACGCTACCACTATTTCCTAAGGCTCCATGTCCTTTGTTAAAATGGCTCTTAACATTCGCTACGGTTCTAACATGGTTGTCGGTGGCTGTTTCTACTAGTAAAGCAACACCATGGGGAGCATATCCTTCGTAAAGAATTTCTTCGTAGTTACTAGTGTCCTTGCCCATGGCACGCTTGATAGCCGCTTCTACACGGTCTTTTGGCATACCTACACTTTTGGCATTCTGAAAACACCTACGTAGCGCGGGATTGGTGGCAATATCTGGTCCACTTGCTTTAACTGCAATGACAATTTCTTTACCTATTCGGGTAAATTGTTTGGCCATTCTATCCCAGCGGGCAAACATGGTTGCTTTTCTTACTTCAAAAATCCTACCCATAATATTTAATTAAAATGATGATGTTCAAGGATGGTAAAATTAATGTAACTAATTGTAGTAGCCAAGTGTAAACAAAAAACGCCCCGTTCAAAATTCTATGAACGGGGCGTTTTACTATTATTTAAGTACTAGTGTTTTTCAAAATCAGAAGACTTTGTAATAATATCACTAATCATTTGGGTTTTGCAATTTGCTGTGCTTTCTACTATAAAGGAAGTAAACAACCAAGCCTAATGCCATCCAACCAAATGCAACTTTTAAAGTTTGCCCATCCAATGCAGCAATCATTGCTAAGCAAATCACAGCACCTAAAATAGGAACCAATGGCACCAATGGGGTTTTGAATGATCTTTCTAGTTCTGGAGATTTAACCCTCAAAATCCAAATACCAGCACTAACCAATACAAAGGCAAATAAGGTTCCGAATGAAGTTAAATCACCGGCTACACTACCTGGCACAAATGCTGCAAAAGTTCCTACAAATACAAATAAAATCCAGTTAGACTTATAAGGTGTTCTGAATTTTGGATGTAACTCAGAGAAAACTTTTGGCAATAAACCATCATTGGCCATAGAATAGAATACCCTTGACTGACCCATTAACATCACTAAAATAACAGAAGAGAATCCTGCTAAAATAGCAACAGTAACAGCGGTGGCTAACCAGCCATAACCTGTCATATAAGTAGATATAGCATAAGCTACAGACGCTTCGCGACCTTTTAATGGATCTACGAAATCTTTCCAATTGGCAACGCCAGTTAAAACGTGTCCGAATAAAATATACAAAATAGTACATACCACTAAAGAGCCTAAAATTCCAATTGGCATATCTCTTTTTGGATTTTTTGCTTCTTGTGCTGCAGTGGATACCGCATCAAAACCAATAAAGGCAAAAAATACAATAGCAGCTCCGCCTAAAACACCACCCCATCCGTGCTTAAATGCACCTGAGTAATCGGCAATGACTTTTCCGGTAGCATCAATTAATGGAGGTTGGTTAGCAGGAATTAAATAAGGCGTATGGTTTTCTGGACGAATAAACTGCCATCCTAGAATAATAAATAAAATTACAATGGCTACTTTAATAAATACAATAATGGCATTTACCATAGCAGATTCTTGTGTTCCTTTAATTAACAATAGGGTTAATAATAAAAGAATTACAAGTGCAGGTGCGTTCATGATACCATGATGTAGTATGCCTGCTGAGTCTGTGACGCTTTCAAAAGGCGAATGGCTCCATTCGTAAGGTATGCCTCCTCCCAGCAGCTTGTTTAAATATTCGCTCCAAGCAATAGAAACAGTTGCTGCTCCTAATGCATATTCCATAATTAAAGCCCAACCAATAATCCAGGCAACTGTTTCGCCCATTGTTACATATGAATACGCGTATGCGCTCCCTGAAATAGGAATCATTGCGGCAAATTCAGCGTAACACAATCCTGCAAATGCGCAACCAATGGCGGCAACAATAAAGGACAAAGTTACTGCGGGACCAGCGGCTTGACCTGCTGCAGCGGCTGTTCTTACAAATAATCCAGCTCCAATAATAGCGCCAACACCTAGTGCAATAAGGTTTCCAGCACCTAGTGTGCGTTTTAAACCTTTTCCACCATCTTCAGATTGGGCTAGCATTGCAGCTAAATCTTTTTTTCTAAATAAACTCATAGTACAGTTGGTTAATTTCTTTGAATAAAACTAAAGATTAGGCAAAATAATCATTTCTTCTTTATTGATAGAAAACTTTTACAAATGGCTTGTTTAAGTGATTTTTAGCCATTTATCTATAAATCATATATTGCAGTTATAATTGAAGGTTTCTATGCAAAAATCAAATAAACTTACGCGCTACATTGTTATTGCAATGATTGCCGGTATGATACTAGGTTATATCATTCATACACAGTCTACGCCTGTATTCATTGAGTCATTTTCTAAAAACATCAAGTTACTTACTACTGTATTTCTACGTTTGGTTCAAATGATCATTGCGCCATTGGTGTTTTCAACCCTTGTGGTAGGAATTGCCAAACTCGGCGATTTGCAGGCGGTAGGAAGGGTTGGAGGTAAGGCCTTACTCTGGTTTGTATCTGCCTCATTTATTAGTTTGTGTTTGGGGATGTTATTGGTGAATTTTTTACAGCCAGGTGCTGGAATGGATTTGAGTAATGCAGATATTTCAGGTGCCAAAGATTTGGTGGGCAAAACACAAGAATTTAGTTTGATAAAATTTGTGGAGCATGTGTTTCCAAAAAGTGTGTTTGAAGCAATGGCTAACAATGAAATTTTACAGTTGGTTATTTTTAGTATTTTTTTCGGTATAGCAACTGCTGCATTGGGGGATAAAGGAAAAATTATTGTGAAAGGGTTGGATGCAGTAGCACATGTGATTTTAAAGATGGTGGGCTACGTAATGAGTTTTGCGCCATTTGGTGTGTTTGGAGCAATAGCAGCTGTTATAGCAACAAAGGGAATGGAAGTATTTATTTTTTATGGAAAATACCTACTCTATTTTTTAATGGGTATTTCAATTTTATGGTTGATATTAATTACGGTAGGTTTTATCATTCTAGGAAAAAGAATGCCGCAATTACTCAAAGCCATTTTTCCGCCATTAATTATTGCGTTTAGTACTACTAGTAGCGAAGCGGTATTTCCTAAATTAACAGAAGAATTAGAAAGGTTTGGTTGTAAAGATAAAATTGTGTCTTTCATTTTGCCATTGGGTTATTCTTTTAACCTTGATGGTAGTATGATGTATATGACTTTTGCAAGCATTGCTATTGCACAAGCTTATAATATTCATTTAGATTTAGGCACACAGTTTACCATGCTGATTGTGTTGATGCTTACTAGTAAAGGAATTGCGGGTGTACCAAGGGCTTCATTAGTAGTAGTGACTGCTACATGTGCCATGTTTCATATTCCACCCGAAGGCATTGCATTAATTTTACCAATCGATCATTTTTGCGATATGTTTAGAACAGCAACTAATGTATTAGGCAATGCACTTGCAACCACTGTGGTTAGTAAATGGGAAAATGAATTAACTAATCCAGTCAATACAATTTAATATCCCTATATGTTAGATGCTTTTATTTCAACCGCTTTTCATTGGAGTCAATTATTACAACCCCAATTTTATATTGAACATGGCGGTTTGTGGTTAATAATGTTTGTGGTATTTGCCGAAACAGGATTGTTTGCAGGATTTTTTTTACCAGGCGATAGTTTGTTATTTGTTGCAGGAATTTATAGCACCAATTTAGCAAACGAAGTAGTGTCTACTGGCAATGAATACATTGATTTATTGGTGATATTAGTATTGATTGCAGCTGCAGGAATTGTTGGAAATGCAACAGGCTATTGGTTTGGGAGAAAAGTTGGTCCGGCAATGTATGGTTGGAAAGAAAATTTATTATTTAAAAGAACCTATCTAGAACAAGCACATGAATTCTATGAGAAGCATGGCGGTGGAGCAATTATTGTTGCAAGGTTTATTCCTATTATTAGAACCTTTGCACCCATTGTTGCTGGAATTGTTCAGATGCAAAAAGCAAAATTCGTTTTGTATAATATTATAGGATCTATTGCATGGGTTTTTAGCATGCTTGTTGGCGGACATTTTTTACAAAAATGGATTCTCTCTCAATTTGGGTTTGATTTAAAACACCATTTAGAAATTATTGTTTTAGGTATAGTACTTATTACTACTGCTCCTGTAATAATGAAATTGGTATTTAATAAAGGAAAAAAAGCCTAGTCACTTTATGCGTACCCACACACAAAAAGAGTTAGGTATTTTTTCGCTACCAGTAATTGTTGGTGCACTAGGCTTCTTTGTTGACGTTTATGATTTATTGCTATTTAGTATTGTAAGAAAACCAAGTTTAGAATCATTGCATTTAACTGCCGATCAAGTTCTTTCTAAAGGAGAATTAATTATCAGCGTGCAAATGATTGGCTTAATGCTGGGTGGTATTTTCTGGGGAATTATGGGAGATAAAAAAGGTCGATTAAGTGTATTATTTGGATCGATACTTTTATATTCTTTGGCCAATATTGCCAATGGAATGGTACAAACTGTTGGGCAATATACTTTGATGCGTTTTATTGCTGGTGTAGGTTTGGCGGGGGAATTAGGAGCGAGCATTACACTAGTGAGCGAAATGCTTCCCAAAGAAAAAAGGGGTATTGGCGCAACCATTATTGCTAGTGTTGGGGTATTTGGCGCAGTGACTGCATTTTTTGTGTACCAAGCTTTTCAAGACTGGCGTTTGTGTTATTATATTGGCGGAGGAATGGGATTGTTATTGTTATTGCTACGTGCGAATGTAATTGAAAGTAGCATGTTTGATATAGTGAAAAAAACAGCAGTGGTTCGCGGTAATTTTTTAATGCTATTTAATAACAAAGAAAGATTGATGCGCTATGTAAAAGGCGTTGTAATTGGTTTGCCTGTTTGGTATGTGATAGGTATTCTCATTACTTTCTCTGATAAGTTTGGAACTGAATTTGGTATTGCAGGCGTTAATCCTGGCAAAGCAATTATGTACCAATATGTGGCCATTGGTTTAGGTGATTTAAGTGCAGGAGTATTGAGTAATTATTTAAAAAGCCGAAAAAAAACATTGTTTATATTTTTAAGCATATTAGCTGTTTTTATTGTGCTATATTTTTCGCAGAGTTCGGGTTGGGGAACTACAACAAGTATGTATATGATTTGTGCTGGGCTTGGTTTTGGCGCTGGTTTTTCGGTATTATATATTACTATGTCGGCAGAACAATTTGGCACCAATTTAAGGGCTTCAACGGCTATTTCTATTCCAAATGTGGTGCGTGGTATTTTGCCATTAATTATTTTATTGCACAAAGGTTTACGAAGTTTAACAGGCAATTATGTTACAGGAGGTTGGATGACAGGAATTTTTATTATGCTCATTGCAGTAATTGCAGCTTATCATACCAAAGAAACTTTTGGACGTGATTTAAATTTTGTAGAAGAATAATAAACTCCATTTAAAATAAATAATATGTCAGAAAAAAAAATAGGCATTCTTTCGCTGCCAGTGATTGTTGCCGCATTAGGTTATTTTGTAGACATCTATGATTTATTGCTTTTTTCAATTGTAAAAAAACCAAGCATGTTTGGCGTTGGATCAACGGATGCAAGTTTACTTAACGATAGTACTCGTGTAATTAACTGGCAAATGTTAGGCTTATTAATTGGCGGAATTTTTTGGGGTGTTTTAGCAGATAAAAAAGGTCGATTAAGTGTTTTGTTTGGATCTATCATTTTATATTCTTCTGCTAATTTTATTACAGGTTATATTACTAGTGTAGACGAATATGCCGCTTGCCGTTTTTTAGCAGGATTAGGACTAGCTGGAGAGCTAGGCGCAGGAATTACTTTGGTAAGTGAAGTATTGCCTAAAAACAAAAGAGGAATTGGCACTTCTTTAGTTGCTGGTATTGGTTTGTTTGGTGCAGTGCTAGCTTATTTTACCTATCACTATACAGGTGATTGGCGTTTGTGTTATAAAATTGGTGGAGGGCTAGGTGTATGCCTTTTGTTAATGCGTGTTGGCGTTGCTGAAAGTGGTTTATTTAAACAAGCTCAAGACCAAAATATTAGTAGGGGAAATTTCTTTTTGTTTTTTAATAATGCAAAACGGTTTAAAAAATATGCCCTAGCAATTTTAATTGGATTACCTACATGGTATGTAATTGGTATTTTAATTAACCAAAGCGATCGATTTGGTAAAGCCATGTTTGCTAGTACTACCATTGATTCTGGTAAGTCAATTATGTTTGGATATATTGGCATTGCACTCGGAGATATTTCTATTGGATTAATTAGCCAATTATTTAAAAGTCGTAAAAAAGCGCTATTGCTATTTTATATATTTTCCATTATTTCAATTGTAGTATTTTTTAGTTCTATCAATAACTCAAACGATAGCATGTATGCCATTTGTACAGCACTTGGTTTTAGTGCGGGCTTTTGGGCCATATTTGTAACTATGGGTGCAGAACAATTTGGCACCAATATGCGCGCTACTGCTGCAACAACTATACCCAATATGGTGCGTGGAACTTTGCCATTAATGAATATGCTATTCTTAGACTTGTTTCAAAAGTCTTGGGGATGGAATTTGATTAATAGTGGGATTGTTACAGGGGGTATTGTTGTGAGTATTACCTTGGTTGCTTTTGTATTTACAGAAGAAACTTTTCACAAAGACTTGAACTATTTAGAATCCGAAGAAATCCTTACATAGGTTGGCTATTACTGATTAATTTTGCAACATGAAATGCTTGGTCATTCGATTTTCTTCTATTGGTGATATTGTACTCGCTACACCAGCTATCCGTTGTTTAAAGCAACAGGTTCCAGGTGTTGAAGTACATTTTTTATCGAAAGAAAGTTTTAAATCGGTTACACAAGGCAATCCTTATATTGATAAGTATTTTTATTTCAATAATAATTTTAAACAATTAATTGCGCAACTGAAGCAAGAGCAATACGATTATATTATTGATCTACATGATAATTTTAGAACCAAAAGAATTTCTTGGGCTTTAAGAACAAAAGTATTTACCTATCAAAAAGAGCGTGTAGCAAAATTTTTATTGACAAAGCTGCATATTAATAAAATGTTGGGCCAACATATTTCGGATAGATGTATTGATACCCTTGCGCCACTAGGCGTTTTTAATGACGGTAAGGGCTTGGATTATTTTATTGCAGCACAAGACGAAATTGCTATTAAAGACTTGCCTATGGCTCAAATGATGGGCTATATTGCTATTGTTATAGGAGCGTCTTATCAAACAAAAAAATTACCAGTTAAAAAACTACAAGAACTTTGTTTGCAAATTGACTATCCAATCATGTTAATTGGCGGAAAGGAGGATGTTGCTGCTGCAAACGCAATTGCACAAATAGATCCTATCAGAATATTTAATGCTTGTGGAAAATATAATTTAGCTGGCTCAGCAGATTTAGTGCGTAAATCGAAACTGGTTATCTCGCACGATACCGGATTGCAATACATTGCCTGTGCTTTTAATAAGCCTGTATTAGCCATTTGGGGCGCTACGTCACCACTATTAGACGTGGAACCTTATTATGCAAAATATGGTGCTGCTAAGTATGAAAATTTTATTGTTCCTGCACTAAGTTGCCAACCCTGCTCAAATTACGGAACCAATAAATGTCCAAAAGGGCATTTTAATTGTATGGAAAAACAAGATATTGGAGCGATTGCAAATGCGGCGATGAAGGGTTTGCAATAAATCCATCATTAAAGGTTTGTTTACGTACTATCTTAAATAGCTTCTTAAATAATTCCTAATAATTATTTAACCACTATATCTGATTTTTAGTACTTTTATTTTAGTAAAACGACGGTTCTTGCCAATAGAAAGTGTAAATATATTAGATAGTGTACTGCTAAGTCAACTTCAAAATGAAGACAGAAGCGCATTTGAATCTATCTATCGAAAATATTGGCTAAAATGCTACAATGCAGCATATAAAAGATTGAAAAACAAAGAAATAGCTGAAGATATTGTTCAAAATATTTTTACAAGACTTTGGATTAACCGATGTAACCAGACTATTAATAATCTTGAAAGCTATTTATTAACAGCCGTACGATATGGTGTATTAGATCAGGTTTCTAGAGGGATTGCGTATGAGCCCTTTTTTGACAATTTAGAAACCGCATTAGTTGAAAAACAGTTGCCATCAGATCAATTTGCAGCAAAGGAATTAATGAAACTAATATATGCCTACGCCGAAACATTGCCTAATAAACGAAAAGAAGTGTTTCATTTATATTTAAAAGACAAATTTTCTACACAAGAAATTGCTGATTTTCTCAAAATCTCTCAAAAAACGGTACAAAATCAAATTAGGAATGCCCTAATTGGTTTACGGGTTAGTATTTCTAGCCTTTTTTTATAATTTTTTTTATTTTTTGGGAGTTACTGTTTTTGTTTGCGTCTTAGTTAATTAAGCACAAACTCTTTTTAATGCCATCTAACGAAAGTGTACAATATTTGATTAAACTGGTAAAGCGTTATCAGTTGGGTAAAGCAAATAAAGCTGAACAAGCTTTAATTGAAGACCGCTATCAACAGATGGAAATTGAAAAAAACATTACTGATCAATTGTCTAAAGAGTCAGTAGCAGAAATTGAATTTACATTACTACAAAAAATAAA
>JAPLEL010000232.1 GCA_026391415.1 Bacteroidota bacterium | reverse complement strand
TGATTTTTTGCAAATGCAGGATCAAGCGTTGCTATACCAGAAGATTCATTGTAATAAAACACCTTTTTATTATTGTTAATTCGACTATTACAATTCATTAAAAGAAAACTACTTGCAACTAATATTATCAAGGTGAATCGCATACTTACTGAACTTTTTAATGTAATATTAGGTAACATAACAGTCCGAATATCTTATTTTTATTGCATGAATACAAAAATCTGCTTACTGAGTTTTATCTGTATTGCTACTGTTGTATTAACACAGGCCCAAAATACCAACAAAACAGTACATTATACTAAGGCTGATACCCTTAGAGGTTCTATCACTGCCGAAAGGGCCTGGTGGAACGTACAATATTATGCCGTCAATGTTACGCCAGATATATTAACAAAAACTATCAATGGCTTTGTTGATATTAGTTATAAAGTAGTTGCTAAGGGAAGCAAAATGCAAATTGATTTGCAACAGCCTTTAATTATTGATAGTATTTTAAATATTGGCAAATCAAATGCCACACCATTAATTTTTGAACGTAGTGGAAATATTGCTTATGCTTTATTTGAAAAGCAACAGAAATTAATGAGTATGCATACTGTAAGGATATATTACCATGGTAAGCCTCAAGAAGCAAGAAACCCACCTTGGGATGGTGGTGTAACTTGGTCGAAGGATAAAAATGGCAGTCCTTTTGTTACTACCTCTTGTCAAGGATTAGGGGCTAGTATTTGGTGGCCTTGTAAAGACCATCAAAGTGATGAGCCAGATAATGGCGCAAGTATTTCTATTACTACACCAGATTCTTTAATGGATGTGTCTAACGGACAATTACAAGAAATGTTAGAGAATAAAACAGCACATACTAAAACCTGGAAATGGGCAGTAAAGAACCCAATTAATAATTATAGTTTGTCAATGAATATTGCAAAATATGCCAATTTCTCCGACACGTTACACGGAGAAGCAGGTGTGCTTCCTTTAAATTATTATGTTTTAAATGATGATTTGGATGCAGCCAAAATTCAATTTCAACAAGCAAAAAATATGTTACGTTGTTTTGAATATTGGTTTGGAAAATATCCTTTTTATGAAGACAGTTATAAATTAGTTGAAGTACCATATTTAGGCATGGAACACCAAAGTGCAGTTACTTATGGCAATAAATTTAAGAATGGATATTTAGGTAGAGATGTATCTGGTTCAGGATGGGGTTTAAAATGGGATTTTATTATAGTTCATGAAAGCGGACACGAATGGTTTGGCAATAATATTACTTCAAAAGATATTGCAGACATGTGGATACATGAAGGCTTTACTAGTTTTAGTGAAACCTTGTATACAGATTGGGTAAGTGGTAAACAAGCTGGGAATGAATATAATTTTGGCATACGAAGAAATATCAGAAATGCTAGCCCTATTATAGGTGCTTATGGTGTAAACGGAAAAGGCGGAGATGATATGTATTACAAAACTTCTAATATGCTTCAAACAATTAGAAATTCCATGAATGATGATGCTAAATTTCGATTATTATTGAGGAATTTAAATGCAAATTTTTATCATCAAACAGTTACTGCTCTAGATATACAAAGTTCCATGAGTACTGATGCTGGTTTAGACCTTTCAAAAATATTTGAGCAGTATTTAAAAGGTATACAAATTCCGGTTTTAGAATTAGCGCTGAGTAATGATTCGAAAACAATATCCTATCGGTGGACTAATTGTGTAGACGGTTTTAATTTACCGATCTATGTAACTACTGCTACTGGACAAAAGAAATTACTACCTAAATCAAATGAGTTATCTACTATTGATTTAGCACCTGGTGAAGCAAGTTTTTTTAATGCAAAAGCAATTGAGTTTAATTATTATATTAAAGTAAAAGAAATCAAAACGGCCCTGTAAATTAGATACACACCATATTATGGGAAGTATACGCAAACAAACAATCATCTCCAGTATATTGGTGTATTTTGGTTTCTTTATTGGAGCAGTAAATTTGTTTTTTTATACCAAAATTGGATCTAATCATGGCGCGTTTACATTAGAGCAGTTTGGTTTAACACGGATCTTCTTTGATTTTGCTCAAAACATGTACTCCTTTGGTAGCCTTGGAATTATTCCTGTTATCTATAAATTTTATCCCTACTATAAAGACAACTTAGCCAAACACCAAATTGACCTAATGACATGGTCAATGATTACTGCTTTGGTTGGTTTCATTTTAGTAATATTTGCCGGTTACTTTTTTCAACCCATCTTTTTGCAACAATACGAAAGAGGATCAACATTAATGGTA
>JAPLEL010000022.1 GCA_026391415.1 Bacteroidota bacterium | reverse complement strand
TTTTTACGTAATCAAATAAATTGCACAGATTCAGCAGCAGCTACACAAGCATTAAAAAATATTACACTTCAGTTTAAATTTAACAGCATATCAAGACAATCAGATATCATTTTAAATGACGAAAACGTAGAGCCATTTATAAGGGATATGCAAGTAAGTGAAAAAGTAAGTGAAGTAGCTGCACTCGAACAAGTAAGAACTTTTGCAGTAGCCCAACAACAATTAATGGGAATTGAAAAAGGGATTGTAATGGATGGTAGAGATATTGGCACAACGGTGTTTCCTAATGCAGCATTGAAAATATTTGTTACTGCCGATCCTGCTATACGTGCGCAAAGAAGGTATCAAGAATTGCATGAAAAAAATCCAACAATAACACTCAAAGAAATACAATCCAATTTAGAAATGCGCGATGCTGCAGATAGTAATCGTGCAGTTAGTCCTCTGCGTAAAGCTACTGATGCTATTGAGTTAGACAATAGTTTGTTAACAAAAGAAAATCAATTGGCATTGGTGTTAGAATGGGCTCGTAAAGCAATTAATTAATTATTTAACACTAATTAGTTTTTCTGCTTCAGCACACAATTTTTGCTTAATAAAGTAATTATTCAGCCCCTATTGAATCATATACAATTACCTTTTCCCAAAGGTGTTTACAAGTGTCTACAAATGCTAAATGCATTGGATCAATTTGGTAGGCGTCTTGGTCGGCTTGGGTAGCAAAAATAGTTAGTAATGAAAAGTGGTAACTAGCATCAATTACGCCTCTATTGGTAGATGCAGGAACGCCAATATGAAATGACTGAATAGAACTTACAGCACTCAATTTATTTAATCCGGCCAATAAAGCGGCATTATCTGCGGTATTAGTTGGGTTTTCAAGCCAGAAATATACGTGGTGGATGAATTGGTTTTGAGATAGCATAATAATTGTTTTTAATCTATCACTTGCTCAGTAATTAAGCCAGATAGTTTGTTTTTTAATATTAATTTTTTCGTGCCAAAATGTGTCATTTCTTCTTTAATTAACCAGTGTTCTGCATCGTAGTTTACTAAATGACTTTCTTTACTTAGTCCTGATTTTCCTCTCCAAATATCTAGTTGAACAGGTTCCCAAAGTTTTGATTTTGCAGAGGTATAAGCAGCGTCTAAAATGGCATTTACAATATATCCATCATAAAAGGTTTCTTTGGGATCAATGCCCTTTTCTTTGGCATTAAACATATCCATAAACATGTGGTTGTAGCCAAGCTCATTTAATTCATCTCCCACAGGAAATAGCCAGCCTGTATTGCTTTCGGCTTTTTCTGCAATATAATCTCCACCAGATCCTGTGGTAAACATTTCAAATCCAGTGCGTAAAAAACTATTGATCCAGATGGTTCCTTCGGTGCCCATTACTTCGTCTCGGAGGTCTAATCCGCCCCTAAAAGTCCAGCTAACTTCAAACTGACCTATCGCGCCATTTTCGTATTTAATTAAGCCAATAGCATGGTCTTCTGCATCAATAGGTTTTACTTGTGTATCGGCCCAGCACATCACTTCTATGGGCTTAATATCTTTGCCAATATAACTACGTGCAATTTCTACGCAATGGCAACCTAGGTCTAAAATACAGCCACCGCCTGCTTGTTCAATATCCCAAAACCATTCACTATGTGGGCCAGGATGGGTTTCTCTAGATTTTGCCCAAAGAATTCTGCCGAGTGCACCTTCGCGTACGCTGGCTTCTGCTTTAATAAATTTTGGGGTATACACTAAGTCTTCTAAATAGCCATTAAAAATTCCTGCTGCTTCTACTGCCAATAACATTCTTTTTGCTTCGGCAGCATTGCGTCCTAAGGGTTTTGTTGTCATTACCGCTTTTTTGTGTTTACAACAAAGCATTACCGCTGCTTCGTGTAAATTATTGGGTAGTGCAATACATACAATATCTACATCAGGGTTTGCAATGGCTTCTTCCATATTCGTGGTCCAATGTGCACACTGATAATCGTTGGCAAATTTTTGTGCGCTTTCTTCTCTGCGCGAATAAATACTAACTACTTTGTCGCGAGTTCTATAACCTTGTAAAGCATCTGCATAAAATCGTCCGATAAAACCGGATCCAAGCATGGCTATTCTTTGCATACGAATGGTTTGTTTATTTGTTATTTACTGATTTGTGTTTTCTTTTCTTTAAAAAATACCATAAAATAAATCAAAGCTGCGAGTGCAATATACGCTGGTGTGTACCAAATACTTTGCCAATCGTGCCCAGTTTCAATTTTATATTTATCTACAGTGAATCCTGAATAACGCGCGCCGATAAACATTCCTACGCCATAAGTGGCAAAAGTGAATAAGCCTTGTGCTGCATTTTTTATTTTTTCACCTGCTTTTTTCTCGGTATACATATAGCCTGTAACAAAGAAAAAATCGTAGCAGATTCCATGCAATAAAATACCTGCATATAACATCCAATTATTACTTTCTGCATTTCCATAAGCAAAAAATAAATAACGTAATATCCAAGCAGTCATTCCCATTAGCAACATTTTCTTTACACCAATTCTATTAAATAAAAATGGAATAGCTAATATAAAAGCCGCTTCAGAAACTTGACCAAGTGTCATTTTGCTAGCGGCATTTGCTACATGAATTTCATTTAAAAAAGTATTTGCAAATCCATAATAAAATGAAAGCGGAATACAAACCAAAATGGCAGCAATAAAAAATACCAAATAAGGTTTGTCTTTAAACAATACAAATGCTTCTGAACCTAAAGCACTTGAAGCATCTGTTGTAGTTGCTTTTGGTGGCGTATTTGGCAAAACAAAACTGAGTAATCCTAATACAATAGAACAACTTGCTGCTAAATAAAAAGTAGTGGATGTTTTTTCAATATTCATTTGCCCAATGGTTACACCAGCTACAATCCATCCAAGGGTTCCAAATACCCGTATCCAAGGGAATTGTTTTCCTGGGTCGGTCATCTGAGAGAAGGCAATGCTATTACTTAGTGCAATGGTTGGCATATACAATAATGCATATCCTAATACCACCCAATAGAATCCACTGGTGTCCATTCGAGTAGCAAGAAATAATAATACGGCGCCAACTATATGTAAAATGCCCATGATTTTTTGTGCGGCAAAATACCTGTCTGCAACCAGTCCTACAAAAAATGGAGAAATCATTGTTGCAATGGCCAATGCGCCATATGCTGCACCTATTTCCACGCCTGAAGCTTTGAGGTGTTCTGTCATATAGGTTCCCATGGTTACATACCAAGCTCCCCATATAAAATATTCTAGAAACATCATTAACGCGAGTAGTGAACCTGTTTTTGTTTTCATATGGCTGTTGGTATTTGGGTATTTCTAGTTATATTTTAGCTATTTTTTATGTAGCATTTAACAGGTGCAATTCGTTATGCAGTGAATAAAAAATAATTAAGCAAGCGCCTGTAAAATATCTTTTAAAATATCATCCTTGTGCTCTAGTCCTACACTAATACGGATAAGTCCTGGGACGATATTTACAGCTATTCTTTCTGCTTCTGTGAGTTTTGCATGTGTAGTACTGGCAGGGTGCGATGCAATACTTCTGGTGTCTCCTAAATTGGCAGTTAAAGACAACATTTTTAAAGCATCTAAAAACTTTCTTCCAGCTTCAATACCACCAGCTAATTCAAAACATACAATGCCTCCACCATTTTGCATTTGTTGAATAGCAATATTATAATGTGGATGACTAGGTAAGAATGGATAGCGCAAAGTTTTTATTGCAGGATGGTTTTCTAATTGTTGCGCAATGTATAAAGCATTAGATGCATGTCTTTCCATACGCACATCTAAGGTTTCTAAACTCTTACTTAATACCCATGCATTAAATGGAGACAAAGCTGGTCCAGTAGTTCTGCAGAACAAATAAATTTCTTTAATCAATTCTTTTTTTCCAACAACAACACCGCCCAAAACCCTTCCTTGCCCATCGAGCCATTTTGTGGCACTATGTACCACAAGGTCTGCGCCAAAATCAATAGGCTTTTGGTTTACAGGCGTTGCAAAGCAATTGTCTACATTATAAATGAGTTTATTTTCTTTGGCAATTTTTCCAATCATGGAAAGGTCGAGTATTTCTAAACCAGGATTGGTAGGGGTTTCTATATAAATCATTTTGGTATTGGGTCTAACAGCCGCTTGCCATTCTGCTGCAGTTGCATTGGCAGATACATAACTATATTCAATACCAAATTTTGGTAAGTATTTTGAAATTAACGTATGCGTACTTCCAAAGATCGAATTGCAGGCCAATAGATGGTCTCCTTGCTTTAATAAAGCCATAAATGAGCCAGATACCGCACTCATGCCAGATGCAGTGGAATAGCCAGCTTCAGCGCCTTCTAATGCCACCATTTTATCTGTAAATTCTTTTACACCAGGATTGATAAATCGGCTATAAATATTATCGTCCGATTCATCGGCAAAAGCCGAACGCATTTCTTCTGCAGTATCAAAACAAAAACTACTGGTTAAGAACATGGGTGTAGAATGTTCCATTTCGTTTGTTCGATCTGTTTGTATGCGGATGGCTTGTGTTTGTTGATTTGGCATTATTGAAGCTAATTATTTTTAACGAATTTATTTATTAGATAACTACTGATTTCCATTCAATAGTGGCACCTGCTGCTCTTAAAGTGGCCGCCACCGAACAATATTTATCAATGGATAGGGCACAGGCTTTATGGGCTTTTTCGGCATCTACTTCTCCCGAAAACTGAAAAAGTATAAAAATATGTTTCCAAAGTGCAGGTTCTTTTCCTTGTTCTCTTTCGGCGTCAATGGTCATTTTAAATGCTGAAACTTGTTGCTTTTGCTTCTTTAAAATAGACACAATATCCACACCACTACAACCTCCCAAACCCATCAGTAATGATTGCATAGGGCGGATTCCAGCGTTTTGTCCACCAATTTCTGCAGCGGCATCCATTTGTATGGTATGGCCGTTACTATCCTTGCCTTCAAACCCATAATCTCCAATGGTTCTGGTGAGCTCAATTCTGGTCATTTTAAAAATTTATGCAAATGTAATTTATCCATTCCCTTATTTTGCTATTGAATTACGGAAATAATCACATGAATATATTTCATCATAAGCAGCAGTTTAGCCTAGAAAATGGTACAGTTTTGCCAGAAATTCAAATTGGGTACCACACTTATGGCAGTTTAAATGCTGCTAAAGACAATGTGGTTTGGATTTGTCATGCACTAACTGCCAATGCAGATGTGGCTGATTGGTGGAAGGGTTTGGTAGGATCGGGCTATTTAATTAATCCTGAAAAATATTTTATTATTTGTGCCAATATGCTAGGATCCTGTTATGGGTCAACAGGTCCATTGAGCAACAATCCTGTAACAGGCGCACCTTATTATGCTTCATTTCCATCAGTTACTATTCGTGATATGGTGAAAGCACATATTTTATTACGCAGAGAACTTGGTATTGATCAAATCTTTTTGTTGATGGGAGGAAGTATGGGAGGCTACCAAGCTTTAGAATGGTGTATGATGGAGAATACCGTGATTCAAAAATTATTTTTAATTGCCACTTCTCCTTCTGAAAGTGCTTGGGGAGTTGCGGTACATACTGCACAAAGACTAGCTATTGAAGCCGATAGTACTTGGCAAGACAGAAGCCAAACTGCTGGCGGAAAAGGTTTGAAAGCAGCGCGCGCCATTGGTATGTTAACCTATCGTAATTATGGTATTTATCAAGAAAAGCAAACAGATCCTGATCCTGAAAAAATAGATAATTTTAGGGCATCATCTTATTTGCAATACCAAGGAGATAAATTGGTAAAACGCTTTAATGCATTTAGTTATTGGCTACTTACCAAGTCAATGGATAGCCATCATTTAGGCAGAGGTCGTGGTGTAGATTTAATACAAGCACTCACATCAATTAAACAAAAAACATTAATTATAGGCATTCACAGCGATATTTTATGTCCACTAGATGAACAACGTTTTATGGCCAAACATTTATCCAACGCTACACTTGTTGAAATTGATTCTGCCTATGGGCATGATGGATTTATCATTGAAACCGCGCAGATTACCAATAACCTAATACATTGGTTAGAAAAATAAGTACAAAAAAATAGCTCAGAATTTTCTGAGCTATTTTTTTAATTAGGATGGTATATTTTTTCTGCATTTGCATAGACCGTTTTTTTGTCTAAGCTCATTTTTTTTGTTTGCTGTTTGGTATACATTTCCATTTGATCGGTATAGTGTGGAGAGTCTGCATGTGCAGATGCACCATAGGTATTGATTGATTCAATCATAGGTCCGTCTTTGGTAAACCTTACTAGTTCAATATAAGCATCACCCTGATTGCCTTTTAGCATTCCGTTTTTATAAGGAATAGAATACATAGCAGCAAGCACATCGGGTAATCCTGGTAATGGAATTGCTTTATCGCCTCTTACTAATTTTTGCACATCGCCCAATGCTAAATTGGTTCTGCCAAAATCGCGCATCATCGATTCTTTAACGCCTGTAATAATTGTAACAGCTTGTGCTGATGTGATAGGTTTGCTTGTGAAGTATTGCGATTTGTTTTTATAAATAGCCGCTTCTATTAAAATAAATGTTCCAGCACCAACACTTTCCACGCTGCCATTTTTATCCCAACTATTTAATTGGTTGATGAGGTCTGCAATTTCAGGATGTTCAGTTGGCTTTAATAAAAACAAACTATCAATATTGGTAGCAAATGCAAATTTACTATGATATTGGTGATCGAATTTGATTCTTTTAAAATCTTCGAAACTTATTTTATCGTGTTGTGCAATTAACTCAGCCATTCGCTTGCTTCGATTGTTTTCATTTGTTTCATAACCCATTGTAGGGTCTTTAATAATCGCATTGTCTGTTCCTTCCGTTGCATGAAAAGGAGAGTGGTTGGTATTGTATAAAAAACCGCTTTTGGGTTGTAGTACTTGTGGTAAGTCAGATAAAGGGTGAAGTGCTGTCCACCTTGTGGCACTTGTGTTTCCGGGCAAAGTATTATTCCATTTAAACTTTGGATCTCTAATAGGAATACGTCCATTGCTAATATAAAAAATGGTATCGAACCTGTCGGCATACATAATATTGTAACCAGGAATTGCAAGCATATCTAGTGCCGCTTTAAATTCTGTAAAGTTTTTTGCTTTATTAAAACGAAACCATTGTTCTAATCCACGAACATCCATTTGAGCAGGCATACGAATGGCAAATGTGCCTCTTTCAGTAATAATAGTAGGTCCGTATTTACTCCAATATGTTTTTTTGTTGACAGGTAAAATAAAGCCAGAAACTTTTACTTTTAATTTAGCAGTTTTTGATTCGAGTGTTTCCCAATTGCCGTCGTATTTATATTGTAGTTTGTTGCTAGGATTAATTTCAAGTTGGTATACATCTAATTTATCTGGGGCATTAACTGTGTGCGCCCAACCTAGGTTTTCGTTACATCCGTGTAAAATACAAGGAGCCCCAGGAAAGTTGGCGCCAATAATATTCCATCCTTCTTCACTACATAAATGCGCTTCATAAAATGCAACAGGACCTTCTAATGGTTGGTGTGCATTGATGTCTAAATAAACCTGTCCATCAGCGGTTTTACGGCTATTCATTGCTATGGCATTACTACCTGCTGCTTTGTAATTTTCTAGTAGGGGAATGGTTCCTTTAAAAATAGATCCAAGTGCTTTATCTGCGCCAGATAATACACATAATTGCAATACAGAATATTGAATCATGTCTTTGGGTGTAACCGGAAAAATATTACGCATCAACACTTCTTTAGGATGCTTGGCTGCATAAGCATTCATGCCAGCGCAATATCCTTCTAATAATTTTTTAAAATCTGGGCTAAGGTCTGAATCGTATTTTTCTGCAACTAATTCAGGGATTCGTAATAAATGAACAATGTAGTCAATCTGCGCACCTTCCTTTCCTTTGTATTTTGCCAACACTGCTTTGCCAGCCATTAACGATTGTTGGGTAGTTTTAAAATCGTCTTCGGCACTTGCCCAAGCCAATCCATAAGCCACTTCTGCATCGGTTTTGCCAAATATATGCGGCACCCCATATTTGTCTCGAACAATATCAATTTTTGTAGGATCGAATTGGGCAAAAAGGGAATTGAGCGATAGTAAACAAATACAAACTAGTAGCAGTTTTTTAAACATTTTCAAGGCTTTTATATGATATAACAAGATTTTAAACTTTAATATAGGGCAATTTAGACTATTACAAAGTTTTAGGGATTATGTTTGGTATAACAAATCAATAAACTGTTGTTAATTTGTACAAACAATCATTATGGGAATCTGGAAACAATTTGCTGAATACCTCTACATTAAAAAAAGAGACCCAAACGATAAGCCTATTGGATGACTAAATACATGCATAGAATGAATCGCTTATCATTATTCATGTTTGTAATGGCTTTATTAGTGATTTTATTTAAATCGGTGATTTTACCGCTGATTCGTAAATAATTAATTTAGTACTAGACTTATACTAATTACCCATTTTATCTAGCAAAATCAACAATACTTTTTGCCGCTTTTGCAGATGCCGTTCCTCCTTGCGAAAGTTTTTCTCTTAACAAATGATAATCGGCCGCTATTGTTGCTTTGCGCGATTCATCGGTTAATAATTTTTTCAATTCAGCAACTAAATTAGTGGTGGTTAATTGGTCTTGTATTAATTCAGTCACTACTAATTTATCCATAATTAAATTCACTAGTGAAATGAATTTAATTTTTATTAATCGTTTGGCAATTTGATAACTAATAATACTTCCCTTATAACATACAATTTCTGGTACACCCAATAACGCTGTTTCTAAAGTAGCGGTACCGCTAGTAACCAATGCTGCATTGGATTCTAGCAATAATTGATAAGTAGCATTTTTTACAGTAGATACATTTTTATAGGCTGCAAGAAATGGTTGATAAAATTCTGGTAATTGTCCTGGTGCTTCTGCTACAACAAATTCATAGTCTGGAAAATATTTTGCCACCGATAACATAATGGGTAATTTTTTTGCAATTTCTTGTTGTCTACTACCAGGTAATAATGCAATTTTTTTAGAAGGATTGCTATTAACGGATGCTTCAGAATATCCCAATTCTTTTTTCTTTGCTTCAATTGCTTCCATTAAAGGATGCCCAACATATTCCACCTCCCAATTCCATTTGGTTGCATAATATGCTTTTTCAAAAGGCAGAATCACCAACATTTTATCAATGCATAGTTTCATCTTTTTTACCCTTGATGCTTTCCAAGCCCATACTTGTGGAGAAATATAATACACAACCTTAATGCCTTTTGCTTTAGCCCATTCAGCAATGCGCAAATTGAAACCAGGATAGTCAATTAAAACCAAAACATCGGGTTGAAAAGCTAGAATATCTGCTTTACAGAACCGTATGTTTTTAAAAATGGTGGGAAGGTTTTTAAGCACTTCTACAAATCCCATAAAAGCCAAATCTCGGTAGTGCTTAACCAATTTGGCACCAGCAGCCTCCATTAAATCGCCACCCCAGCATCGAACAGATGCAGTGCTGTCTATTAATTTTAGTTGTTTAATTAGGTTGCTGCCATGGAGGTCTCCACTTGCTTCACCCGAAATAAGGTAATACTTCATTGCTGTAAAGATATTGTACCCATGCTTTCTACTAAAAATTATGTTAAACTAAAAAAATAGTTGTTAAACTAAAATATTAGTTGTTAGTTTGTATAACTAAAAAGATAGTTTACATGAAACCACTAACAAAAGCCGAAGAACAAATCATGCAAAGTATTTGGAAACTAGGGCCTTCGTTTTTAAAAGACATTATAGATGCCCAGCCAGAGCCAAAGCCGCATAATAATACAGTTGCAACGATTGTAAAAATATTAACCGACAAAGGATTTGTGGGCATCAAGCAAATGGGTAGGGTGCACCAATATTTTTCATTGGTGTCTAAAGGCGAGTATTCTTCTAGTTCAATAAGAAATTTAGTAGAAGGCTATTTTGAAGGATCTTTTAGCGATGCCGTGAGCTTTATGGTGAAACAAAAAGACATTAGTGTGAAAGAATTAGAACTCTTACTCACTGAAATTAAAAAACACAAAAAATAGAACCATGCTATCAAGTGCTTATTATTTTTTGCAAGTAGTTATTTGTAGTGCCTTAATGATGGGGTATTACTGGTTGGTTCTGCGAAACAAACGTTTCCACCAATACAACCGTTTTTATTTATTAGCAGTACTCGTTTTGTCGTGGATTATTCCATTGATAAAAATTCAGTGGAATAAGCCTGTAGCAAGTAGTCAACAGGTAATTAATTTTTTATCTCTTGTTGCAGATGGCAATGCTGAAATTGACGCAAGCCTTGTACAGAAAGGATTTCAGTTTAGTTGGGAAACAACGGCAATGCTATTGTATTTGTCGGTATCGGCTATTTTATTAGGCGTACTGGTTTTTGGATTAATCCGATTGTATCGGTTAATTAAACAGCATACTTGTAAAAGTGTAGGAGAAGTGTATTTGATTTTAACCCAATTAAAAGGAACGCCATTCTCTTTTTTTAGATTTATTTTTTGGCATGAGTCTATTGATTTAAATAGTGAATCTGGAAAACAAATGCTGGCACACGAATTAACACATGTGCAGCAAAAACACAGTATCGATAAAGTATTAATACAAATGAATTTAGTAGTCGGCTGGTTCAATCCGTTTTTTTGGTTGTTGAAAAAAGAAATGGAAATGATTCATGAATTTATTGCAGATAATAAAGCAATAAATAATGGAGATACTGCTTCATTAGCCCAAATGCTGTTAACGGCTGCATACCCACAACAACATTATTTACTCACAACACCTTTTTTCTTTTCACCAATTAAAAGAAGATTACAAATGATTTCAAATAAACAAAACCCAAAATTTACCTATATGAGAAGATTAATTATTCTACCAGTTGTATCAATAATGGTGGTATTATTTGCTTTTAGAACCAAAGATTTAAAAACAGCCAATACTATTTCTGTTGAAACAATAATTGAAAAAGTAACCGATAAAATAACTGGTAAGTCAACCCCAAATGATGTAATTAATAACAATGCTGCATTTAATTTAAACAAAATATATACCGTTGTAATTGATGCAGGACATGGTGGACAAGATAAAGGTGCCACTAGTTTAGACGGCCTTACTACTGAGTCTCAAATTGATTTAGCATTAGCAAAAGCTGTAATTGCGGCTAATCAAAATAGCAATATTAAAATTGTTTTAACGCGCAATACCGATTTGTTTCAATCAGTGGTTGAGAAAGCAAATTTTGCTAATACGCAAAAAGCCGATTTGTTTATTTCATTGCATTGTAATCAAATGGCTCCAATAAAAAGCAGCACTGCTAATGATGTGAATAATCCCAAAAAAGGAATTGAAATTTATATAGCCAATAAACAAAAAGCCATCAATTACGAGGCCAATTTATTGTTTGCTAATCAAATTGCTAATTCAATAAAGCAAGCCAATTTAAATATGCTTGGTGTAAAAACTAGGGAGAAAGGAATTTGGGTTTTGCAATCTGTGAATTGCCCATCTGTATTAGTAGAGGCGGGGTTTATTACAAACGCATCTGAATTAAAACAATTAAAAGACCCTACATTTCAAGCAAATTTTGCCAAACTAATATTACGCGGAATTGAAAATTATTTATCAGCTAAAGAGCAATCATCTGTAATTGCCGATACTATTATTATGCCTGCAAGTGCTGCAGTTGCCGTAAAGGTGGTTGGTCAAAACGAACCACTAATGATATTGGATGGTAAAAAAATTGACAAACATATTTTGGATTTAATTGATCCAAAATATATTGAATCAATTGATGTGTTAAAAAACGAATCAGCCAAAGCATTATATGGCGAAGAAGGAAAGAATGGTGTGATTGTTATAAAAACAAAAGTAAATCGAGTTAAAGGAGTTGAATTGACTAAAGGATATGAAATTAAAGCTGATACAATAGTAATTGTAGGAAATGGTGGAAAATATAATTCTATTCATGTAGATGGTGTTAAAATTTCTGGAAATGTAGATACTGTTAAAATTACAACTAGCAATGAAAAAACTGGACTATCTAAAGCAGCCTATTATATAGATGGCATAAAATCGGATAGTGCAATAATGAGTAAACTTAACCCGACTAATATTTCTTCAATCAATATTTTAAAAGGAAAGAATGCCATTGAAAAGTATGGTGTTGGAGCAGCCAATGGGGTTATAGAAGTACATACCAAGCAGGCTACTCATAAGATAGATTCGGTGAAAGTAAAAGCTGATTACCAAATAAATAAAAAATAAGAGCCTAAATAGTCAGTACTTAATCTGTATATTATTTTTATTTAGTGGATTGGGTTATACCTATCTTAAAATTCAAAATCACTGGTGAAATGGATATTTATAATACCCATTTCACCACCAACGCCGCCAAAGCATAAATACATGTTGCAATAAATATACCCCTTGCAGTTTTGTCTATTTGATTATTAATATACAAAGTAAATACCACTGCATTGGCAATCAGTGAAAGGCTAATGATACCTGATAGCAATGACTTCTCTTGAAACATCACTTCAAAAAATTCAGCCAAAGTAAATAGTCGAAACTGAATAAAATAATACGCAAACATTCCTATAACAGGAGTAATGAAACCAAGTGCTAGACCTAGTTTGAGGCTATCTTTTTTCAAAATCATACGATCCAATTTTTTTCAAGTTTCTTTTTTAATTCGTAGTTAGTTAAGTCGAACTGAACAGGAACTACACTAACAAAATTATGCTTCAAGGCCCAAACATCTGTGTCTTTTGCTTTATCGAAATTTTGAAAAACGCCTGTTAGCCAAAAATAGCGTTTGCCATGCGGGTCTTTGCGTTCATCGAATTTTTCATCGTATTTGGCATACGCTTGTTTGCAAACTTTAATGCCTTTAATTAATTTTTCTTCAATGGCTGGAATATTCACATTCAAGCATAAATGTTTGTCGAGTGTTTTTCCATTCAATATAAATTCCACCAATTGTCGGGCAATTTTTTTAGCTGCTGTAAAATCGGCTTCAATACTATAATCCATTAAACTAAATCCAATACTTGGGATGCTTTCAATGGATGCTTCTAAGGCCGCAGACATGGTGCCTGAATAAATCACATTAATTGAATGATTGGCTCCGTGATTGATACCACTGATGCAGATATCTGGTTTTCGGTGCAATACTTTGTCTACCGCAATTTTCACGCAGTCTACAGGTGTGCCACTACAACTATAGGTTTCTGCGCCTTCTACGCCTTTTACTTTAGACAAACGCAGTGGTTGCCCAATGGTAATGGCGTGTCCCATGGCACTTTGAGGTTTATCTGGTGCAACTACTACAATTTTACCCAAACCCATCACGGCCTCGGTAAGTGCAATAATACCTGGGGCAGTTACGCCGTCGTCATTGGTAATAAGAATAATAGGAAGTTCTTTTTTCTTTGCTTTAGACATGCTGCAAGTTACGGACTTGCGTATTTGAAATAGAGTGTTATGCGAGAAAAACGCATTTTGCTAAAAATAAATTTGATAAAACTAAAAAAATTAGTATTTTGCAGCTAAATCAGTTAGTTATGTCAAACGCCGGAAAGAATTTACGCTACCTGCGCAAGCTGCGCGGCTGGACCCAAGAAGAGTTTGCCAACAAGTTAAAGATCAAACGATCCTTGATTGGCGCATACGAAGAAGAACGCGCAGAGCCAAGGTTAGAAGTGATGGAAGCCATCAGTAATATTTTTAAACTGAGTTTAGAAGACTTTTTGTTTAAAGATTTATCAGACGGCCCAAGTGGTGGATCTTATTTAGAGAAACGCCGCATGCTTAAAATGGAATCAGAAGCTGCTGTAGTGAGTTTTGTACCAGTGAAAGCTGCTGCAGGATATTTAGCAGGCTATGCAGATCCAGAGTTTGTAGACGAATTGAATACGTTTACCTTACCTATGTTGGCGCCAGGTCAGTACCGCGCTTTTGAAATTTTAGGTGATAGTATGTTGCCAACGCCAAGTGGAAGTGTAATTGTAGGAGAAAGGGTAGAAGACCTCGAAGAATTAAAAAACAGCAATACTTATGTGGTACTGTCTAAAAATGAAGGGGTTGTTTACAAACGTGTCATGAAAAATAATCGCGCCAAAAACAAACTCACTTTCATTAGCGATAATCCGCAATACGAGCCATATTTTGTTAGTTCAGAAGATGTTTTAGAAGTATGGAAGGCAGTATACATCTTACAAAAAGCCAACACTGGCCCAAGATGGGATGTTGGTCAATTGGCAGGAATGGTTAATAATTTGCAAGAGCAAGTCACTTCATTAACAAAGAAGTTTAATTAGAATTGAATAGTTTTTATGAAACAGGCTGTATCATTAAATTGATACAGCCTATTTGTTTTATAGTCTTAATGTGGCTGCTTTTTGTTGAATTTGCACCATTTATCCTATTTCAATTACTAATACTTTTGATTTCTTTAGTTTTGCGCACTTATTATGAAGAAACTTATATCCATTATTTGGGTTACTTTTTTTGCTACCGTTGTTTTTGCACAAGAAAAAAATCTTGCAGCATTAAAAATTAATACCCCTATTAAAATTGATGGAATCTTAGACGAGGCAGATTGGCAACAAGCGGCAATAGCAGATAGTTTTATAGTTAATTCTCCAAGTTTTGGGGCGCCTGCAGAACAAAAAACGCAAGTAAGAATTTTATATAGCGACCAAGCAGTGTATGTTGGGGCCTATATATATGATAATCCGAAATTAATACGCAAGCAATTAACTGCTCGAGATGGAGAGTCACGCCAGGATATTGATTATTTCGGTGTGTTTTTTGATACCTATAACGACAACCAAAATGGCTATCAATTTACAGTAACTGCCAGAAATGTTCAGTCCGATGGGCGTTTGGTGGCTAATAAAGTTTCGCAGTTTGGGTTACCTACCGATTATAGTTGGGACGCTGTTTGGGAAAGTAAAGTGACCATTCAAAAAGATGGTTGGGTAGTAGAAATGAAAATCCCTTATTCTGCTTTGCGTTTTTCTAAAAAAGAAATTCAAGACTGGGGAATTAATTTTCAACGATATACTCGCCGAACTAATGAAAGTGCATTTTGGAACAAAGTAGATCCCAAGCAAAATGGTTTTGTAAATCAATTTGGAAACTTAACAGGTGTAAATAATATAGTGCCTCCACTCAGATTATCAGTATTGCCTTATATAACCTCTGGTGTAAGAACGACTCCACTAGCAAATGGCACAACCAATACCACTTTTTTACGCAATGGGGGAATGGATTTAAAATATGGCGTAAATGAAAGCTTTACTTTAGACGCAACATTAATTCCAGATTTTGGTCAGGTAGTTTCTGATAATGTGGTATTAAACCTAACTCCGTATGAAGTACAGTTTCAAGAGAATAGACCCTTTTTCACAGAAGGATTAGAACTGTTTAACAAAGCAGGATTGTTTTATTCTAGAAGGGTAGGAAGTACACCCACAAATTATCAAACCGTCAATAACCAAGTAAATAGTGATGCTAATTTACGAATGATATCAAATCCTGGCATTACACAATTATACAATGCCACAAAATTTTCTGGACGCAATAAATCTAAATTAGGGATTGGTGTTTTCAATGCCATTACCGCGCCTATGCATGCGGTAATTGAAAATAAAACAACAGGGGCAAGAACCTCTATTGAAACAGAACCCCTTGCTAATTATAATATTTTAGTTTTAGATCAAGCACTAAAAGGCAGGTCCTCTATAACTTTCACTAATACCAATGTGCTTCGTAGTGGCGGCTCAAGAAATTCTAATGTAAGTGGTTTAGATTTAAATTTATTCGATAAAAACAATCGATTTAATTTTAATTGGGGAACTAGGTATAGTTCTATTACTGGTACTAATAAATATAGTGGCTATGCGAGTTATTTAAAGTTTGCAAAAGTGAGTGGAAACTGGCAATACAGCTTGTCTAATACACTAGAGTCAAATAATTATGACCCTAATGATTTGGGTTATATTAAAGCGTCAAATGATTTTTCTATTATAGGAAAAATTGGCTATTATATGTACAACCCAACCAAACATTTTATTAGCCAAAATTATACTTTAAGTATTTTACCCGTTTATTTATATGAGCCTTTTAAATTTTCGAATGTAACAATACAAGGAACTGGTTTTTGGTTTTTTAGAAATTTTTGGGATTTAAGTTTGACTGCTTATTATCAACCCGTTTGGCAGCAAGATTTTTTTGAAATGAGAACTACTGGCAAATCAATGAAACGTATGCCTTACTGGTATACTGGGTTAAGTGGAAGTAGTGATAGTAGAAAAAGTCTTTTCATTCGATATAAAATTGGTTTAGGAGAAGAGCCTAATTATCCCTTAGATTCCTATAACAGCATTGAAATAGGACCACGGTATCGTTTTAATGAACATTTTAGTTTAGACCTCAATTTAAATCGTGTAGTTGACAATGGTCAATATGGGTATGCTTATAGAGAATCCAATGGAGAGCCCATTGCAGGACGACGCAAGAACACAAGCTTTACAAGTGTATTAAGTGGTATTTATAATTTCACTTCAAAAATGAACTTAAGCATGCGAGTGCGCCATTATTGGAGCCAAGTATTGTATAGTAATTTTTATTAT
>JAPLEL010000024.1 GCA_026391415.1 Bacteroidota bacterium | reverse complement strand
CTTCAAGGAACTGTTATAGAAATAAAAGACGACTATGCTGTTGGGCCAATTGCAGAGATTTTTGAAACTGAAGGCTATCAAAAGCGTCGTGGTTGGTGGAAAATATTATTAGAATTTTCGCCTTATCAAGACCAAATGAATTTGGTAGATGATAAATTAACGGTGCATCAATTAATTAGAACCTTAGAAGAAAATACTGACGAAGAAATATGGATTTGGATGGCCCAAAATGCCCATGATGTTTGCGGGTATTATTGGTTAATGTCACAGTTAAAAGAATTACAAGGACGTATTCAGGTTCTGTATTTAAATAATTTGCCTTTTATAAACGAAAAAGGACAAATATTTTATCCAAATCATTTAGCTGAAATTCAACCAAAGGAATTTTTAAAGGCAAAAAAATTAGCCAGACCTATTACCCTGAGTGAGTTTGAAGTAGATCCTGATGAATGGAAAAAACTATGTACAGAAAATGATGGGGTACGTTTTTTAGAAGGTGGCAAAAAAATTGTAGGAAAAGATATTAATTTTTATGATGCAGAAATTTTAAGCAATATCACATCAGAAACACAAAAAATACCAAGGGTATTAAGCAATACCTTGAATAGAATGAAAATAAAAACTGGAGATGTTTTTATTGTTTGGCGTATTAGCGAAATGGCAGTTGATTTAAAAATTGAATTAACTGGTGAGTGGAGAAAAGGATGGAAAGAAATTACCGTTAAACTATTGTAAACGCTAGTATTAAAAAGCATATGCGTATCAGATAAAGTGCAGCATTATTATGGCGAAAGAAAAAAAAGACAATCGCGTCTACGAAAATGAAACAGGTGTACAAGGACAGTATAAAAACTGGTTCTTAGACTATGCTTCTTATGTAATATTAGAAAGGGCGGTTCCCGCAATTGAAGATGGACTAAAACCAGTTCAACGACGCATTATGCATTCCATGAAAGAAATGGATGATGGTCGTTTTAACAAAGTGGCCAATATTATTGGTCAGAGCATGCAATACCATCCACATGGAGATGCCAGTATTGGCGATGCATTGGTTAACCTAGGACAAAAAGATTTACTAATTGAAACCCAAGGAAACTGGGGCGATGTTAGAACAGGTGATGATGCAGCAGCTGCGCGTTATATAGAAGCGCGTTTAAGCAAGTTTGCATTAGAAGTGGCTTTTAATAATAAAACCACAGAATGGTCATTGAGTTATGATGGTAGAAAAAATGAGCCAGTAACATTGCCCATGAAATTCCCATTGCTATTAGCGCAAGGGGCCGATGGAATTGCGGTAGGATTGTCTACCAAAATTTTGCCGCATAATTTCAATGAATTAATAGAAGCTACTATTAAACATTTAAGAGGTAAAAAATTTGAATTATATCCCGATTTTCAAACAGCGGGTATGATTGATGTAGCGAATTATAATGGTGGAAAAAGGGGCGGCAAAGTTCGTGTACGCGCACATATAGAAGAGTTAGACAAAAAGACATTAGTCATTAAAGACGTGCCTTATGGTGTTACTACTACTCAATTAATGGAGAGTATTACAAAGGCCAATGACCAAGGAAAAATTAAAATTAAAAAAGTAATTGACGTAACAGCAAAGGATGTAGAAATACAAATTGATTTAGCAACAGGCATTTCTCCAGATATTACTATTGATGCTTTATATGCGTTTACAGATTGCGAAGTAAGTATTTCTCCAAATGCTTGTGTAATTGTTGCTAATAAGCCACAGTTCTTAGGTGTAGAAGAACTATTAACCGTTTCTGCCGAAAATACCAAGCGACTACTCAATAGAGAATTAGAAATTAAACTGAGTGAACTTGAAGACAAATGGCATTACACTTCATTAGAGAAAATTTTCTTTGAAGAAAAAATATACAAAGAACTAGAACAAAAGCATGCCACTTGGGATAAAGTAATTGAAGCGATTGACAAAGGATTCGATCCATTCAAAAAAAGACTTAAGCGCTCAATTGAAAGAGAAGATATTTTAAAACTAACCGAAAAGCCTGTACGCAGAATTTATCGTTTAGACATTAATGAACTCAACGAGCAAATCAAAAGCATAGAAGCAGACATGCAGCAAGTGAATTACGATTTGGCGCATTTAACCGATTATGCCGTTGCTTATTTCGAAAACCTACAAAAAAAATACGGTAAAGGACGAGAGCGTAAAACAGAAATTAGAGAGTTCGATACTATTCAAGTAAAACATGTTGCCATTGCCAATACCAAAATCTATTTAAATAGAGAAGAAGGGTTTGTTGGAACCAGTTTAAAGAAAGACGAATTTTTAGCAGACTGTTCTGACTACGATGATATTATAGCTTTTACCAAATCGGGTAAAATGAAAGTGGTAAAAGTATCCGACAAAATATTTATTGGAAAGGATATTATTTATGCCGCAGTATTCCAAAAAAATGACGAACGCACTACCTATAATATGGTGTATTTAGATGGAGGTTCGGGCACTAGTTATGCCAAGCGTTTTAATGTAACAGGCATTACGCGCGACAAAGAATACGATTTAACCAAGGGTTCCGATAAAAGTAAAGTGCATTATTTTTCTGCCAACTTAAACGGCGAGGCCGAAGTATTAAAAATTGCGTTAAGCCCTAATTGTACTGCTCGTGTAAAAGAACTAGACTATTATTTTGAAGAACTAGAAATTAAGGGTCGATCTAGTATGGGTAACCAGGTTACAAAATATCCTATTAAAACTGTTAAATTAAAAGAAGCGGGTAGAAGCACTTTAGCGGGCAGAAAATTATGGTATGATGAAAAGTTCGGTCGATTAAATACCGAATCAAAAGGCCAATACCTTGGAAGTTTTGAAGACGAAAAATTAATTATTTTCTACAAAGATGGTAGTTATGAATTAACCGATACCGAACTGGTACAGCGTTTTGAAATGGATAAAATTTTACAAGTTGAAAAGTTTGACGCCGAAAAAACATTTACAGCTGTTTATTTAGACAACGACAAGCAACAGTTCAATATTAAACGCTTTAAAATAGAAACCACCACTTTAAAAAACAAATTTTTGTTTATCAAAGACGGAGAAGGCAACAGGTTAGTAGCCATCAGTTCAGATCCAACGCCAATATTAGTGGTACAATCTGGAAAAGGCGCTATGGTTAGAAAAGCCAAATTTAAAGTAGCCAATATGGTGGAAGTAATGGGCTGGAAAGCAGTAGGGGCAAAACTTACAGACTTTAGCAAAACGATTGAAATGTGTTGGGAGCAACTACCTAAAGACGATCATCCGCAACCTGAATTGTTTTAAGCATTGAACCCAGTTAAGGTGTTAAATAGGTATTTATCCACGTAAGAGCGCAAACAATTGTAGCTTTGCAGGCTGATTAAAGCAGATAGAATGAATAATATTGAGGTAGGAGCATACAATACAATGAAGGTTTGCCGTAAAGTGGCATTTGGATTTTACTTAGATGATGGAGCCGAAGGTATCTTATTGCCTATACGATTTGCACCCCAAGGACTACAAATAGGAGACGATATTAAAGTACTTATTTACCATGATTCCGATAATCGTTTAATAGCAACTACACAAATTGCCAAAGCAGTTGTAGGAGATATTGTTAAAATGAAAGTAGTAGAAGTAACAAAACAAGGTGCTTTTTTAGACTGGGGTTTGATGAAAGATTTGTTTGTGCCAGTTTCAAAACAATTAAGTGGCATGCGACTAGGTGCAGAATACTTAGTTAAATTGTATTTAGATGAAATGACTGGAAGGGTAGCTGCAACTGAAAAAATTGATGCTGTTCTTAAAAACGACAATCTAACAGTCAACGAAAAAGATATTGTATCGCTAATTGTGTATAGACAAACCGAGTTAGGGTATGCCATGATTATTAATAACCTGCACATAGGGTTATTACATACCAATGAAATTTATAGAGACTTAGTGATTGGCGAAAAATTAGAAGGATTTATTAAAACCATTCGCCCCGATAATAAAATTGATGTAGTACTCGGAAAACCAGGTTTTCAAAAAGTAGAAGACGAAGGTGCAAAAGTATTACGCTTATTACAAGAGCATGATGGCTACTTGCCATATCATGATAAATCTGAACCACAAGAGATTTACGATTTTTTTGGCATGAGCAAAAAAGTATTTAAAATGACTATTGGAGGTTTGTATAAGCAACAAAAAATTGCCTTTACAAAAACAGGCATTCAATTAATTGCAACAGATTAATTTGCTTTATTAAATACTTTTTTGAAGGGTAACCATACCTCGAAATGCAGGTTTCATTAATTCGAATCTTAGCGTAGAACGCGCAATAATTTCAAAGCCCAATTTTTTATAAAAAGCAATTGCATCTTTGCTAGAATCCATTGCTTTTAATACTAAGCTGTTATTCTTTTGCGCTATAGCAATTGATTCGGCAAACAACATTAATTCTTTGCCAATCCCTTTGCCTATATGGGTTTCGTTGAGATAGATCCTTTCTATTTCTAAGGTATTATTAGCTAGTTCAGTTGTTAGTTTAAGTTTTAAATAGCCAAAAGGAATATTATTTTCGCAAACAAAATAGTACTGGTTATTTTGGTCGTTTAATTCAGCTGTTAGTACGTCAATGGCGTATGCGTATTGGTACATATACCAATCGGCACCGCCTTCATTCCAGAGGTGTAAATAGTGTTGTTTGTAGATATTAATGGCTAATTCAGAAAGTGCTGCTGCTGAAGATGCTGTAATTGGTTTTATTTGCAATTCCATAGGTACTATTAATTAAGTGCCTCAAATAATACCTCTACAGGGTGCAATGCTTTTCTATCAGTAGCATCTTTAATTTGGTGTCTACAACTAGTGCCAGGTGCAGCAATAATAACTGCAGCATCTTGTTTGCGCACTGCTGGAAATAATACCAGTTCTCCAATTTGTTGCGACAATTGGTAGTGTTCTTTTTCGTATCCAAAAGAGCCAGCCATACCACAGCATCCCGAAGGAATCACTTGTACAGAATAGTTAGTAGGTAGCGATAATATTTTTACAGAATGGTCTGCCGATGAAATTGATTTTTGTTGACAGTGTCCGTGTAATTGAATGGTTTTTGATGCTTGCGTAAATGAACTGGATTGAATATTTCCTTTGCCAATTTCTGCTGCTATAAATTCATCAATTAAAAAAACGTTTTTAGCCAAAGTTCT
This sequence comes from Bacteroidota bacterium, assembly GCA_026391415.1. GTDB lineage: Bacteria > Bacteroidota > Bacteroidia > Chitinophagales > Chitinophagaceae > Sediminibacterium. The sequence goes on along the minus strand of JAPLEL010000024.1, from coordinate 9,875 downwards.
TGCATCAGCCAATTGTGCATCATCCACTAAGTCTGGATACTCGTCTCTAAAAGTTAAAATAGCAGATGGTTCTATACCAATTAAAGGGGTTTCGGCATTAATGATAGAATGTAATAAAGCTACATTTTTTGAAGCTATTTTTTTAGCATCCCTAATTAATCCTTTCGAAAGCCTTGCTCTGCCGCTTTCTACGTGCTTAGGTATTACCACTTCGTAACCCAATTTCTCTAATAATAAAATGGCTTTGATACCAATTTGGGTATCGTTATAATTAGTGAATTCATCGCAAAATAAATACACCAATTTAGCATTACTCGTTTGCGTTTGTTTTTTATGTTTGGTTAGCCAATTTTGTAAAGTAGTGGTGTGTAATAAAGGCATTGACCTTTCAACGGCAAATCCAACAGTTTTTTTAACCAGTGTACTCAAGAATTTATTGGTTTGAAAAAAGTTATAAATACTTGGCGCTAATGAACCTAATTTAGAAACAGTAGCAAAATGCGCAATCATTCTTGACCTAAAAGGCACCCCATTGGCATCGTAGTATTGTTGTAAAAACTCGGCTTTTAATTTGGCCACATCTACATTAGATGGACATTCCGATTTACAAGCTTTGCAACTCAAACACAAATCCATCACTTCATAAATTTCTTTATGATCGAAGCGATTGATTTTATTGGAATGGGTTAAAAATTCACGTAAAATATTTGCTCTTGCCCTTGTAGTATCTTTTTCGTTTCTAGTAGCCATAAACGATGGACACATGGTGCCACCAGATAGTGCTGTTTTTCGGCAATCGCCCGAACCATTACATTGTTCGGCGTGTTGCAATACATCTTGGTTATGGTATCTAAAAACAGTAGGGAAGCTAGGTGTTTGTTGACCCGGCGTGTAACGCAACATCGAATTCATTGATGGTGTGTCCACAATTTTATTGGGATTGAATATATGTTTGGGATCCCAAATATTTTTAATTTCTTTTAGTAGTTGGTAGTTTTTAGTTCCTATCATTTGTTCTATAAACTCGCCTCTTAATCTGCCATCACCGTGTTCGCCACTTAAAGAGCCATTGTATTTTTTTACTAGGGTAGCAATTTCTTCGGCAATGGTTCTAAACAATTGGTTGCCTTCAACAGTTTTTAAATTGATAATTGGGCGTAAATGAATTTCACCAGAACCTGCGTGAGCATAGTGTACCGAGTGAAGTTTATGTTTAATTAGTATTTCATTAAAATCACGAATATATGCTGGTAAATCATTCACATCAACTGCCGTGTCTTCAATTACCGGTACTGCTTTAGCATCGCCAGGAAGATTGCTTAATAAACCTAGTCCCGCTTTGCGAAGCGTCCATATTTTTTTGGTATCTGTTCCAAATAATAATGGAAAATGATAACCCAATCCTGCTGCGCGCATTTCATTTTCTACATCTTTAGCAATAGTAATAATAGCCTCTCTATTGGATCTAGCAAATTCAATTACCAAAATAGCGCCAGGATCTCCTTGAACAAAAAAACGATTTTTACTTTGTTCAATATTGTCTTTGGTGCATTCTAAAATATAATGGTCAATTAATTCACTGGCACTTGGTTTATATTTCAGTGCAATTAAATTAGCGCGTAAAGATTCGTCAATAGAATTAAAATGCACACAGAGTAATCCAATTTCTTTTGGTGGAATAGGAACAAGGTTTAATTTGATTTCTGTAATAAAAGCAAGTGTGCCTTCTGAACCTGCAATTAAATTACAAAAATTAAAATCTTGTTCGCCAACTGTAAAAGGAGCGGAGTCTAAAAGCACATCAATAGCATATCCAGTATTTCTACGTTCTACCGATTTTTTTGGAAACTCTTTTCTAATTTCTACTTGGTTATTATAATCACTTAACATAGACCGCACAGAACGGTAGATGTTTGATTCTAAATTATTCCCTTCGCATTTATTATGAAAATCATCTATTGAAACGGTATTAAAGCAAGCTTCAGTTCCATCACTCAAAATGGTTTTTACTTCTAATAAATGTTCTCGAGTACTTCTATAAACTACAGAGTTAGATCCGCAAGAATTATTACCCACCATGCCACCCATCATGGCACGATTAGCAGTAGAAGTTTCAGGACCAAAAAACAGCCCGTATGGTTTTATGTGTAGGTTTAGTTCGTCGCGAATTACGCCAGGCTGCAAACGCACCCAGTGTTCTTTTTCGTTTACTTCTAATATTTTGGTAAAATGCTTAGACACATCTACAATAATGCCATTCCCAACAACTTGGCCAGCTAACGAAGTGCCCGCAGTTCTAGGTATTAAAGCCGTATTATTTTTGTGCGCAAATTGAATTAATTGCTTAATAGCGTTGTCATTGTAAGGAATTGCAACAGCTAAAGGCATTTCTCTATAGGCCGATGCATCTGTGGCGTATAGGGTACGCATGGTAGTATCAAAATAAAAATCACCATCAAATATTTTAGCGAACTCCTTTAATTTCTCTTGCATTTTTTCCATTTCCTAATAGACGATAGGGCAAATTTACGCCCTTTCCTTCAAAAATACTCAGTACTTGGTATTTTCTATGGCTATTTTAAGCAGTTCTTTTGCATTGTAAATAATCAATTAATAATTATAATTAAGTACTCCCTAAAGTACAAGCCTTCCAGTTAATGCTGGAAGGCTTTTTTTTGACCTGAACTGATTACTATTAATCAGTTATTATGCTTTCAAATTAATTATCCTAACTCCAATAATGCTTTAACCAAAATATCTAATTCTTTGGGTGATGTAAATACATTAGGCGTAATTCTACAACCATGAACATTTGCAACATCAATTGCTACGGTATAAATTTTATATTCCTTTAAAAGTCTTTCAGCTAATAATCCAGGGGCCATTCCTTTAATACCCACATTGGCAATAGCACAAGAACGTTTAGGATCTATTGGCGTATTCACTATAACATTGCCCTGATTGCGTACTTTACTAGTCCAGTATTGTTGTAAATATTTAAGTCTTGTTTCTTTTTTTTCTGGCCCTAATTTTTCATAAAATTCAACAGCATCAGCAACAGCTAAATCGGTATGTACAGGATGCGTACCCAAATGATTTAATCTACCTATATCATTCAAGTCTGGATTTCCATCTGCTAATAAAGGCCATATTTTTTTGATATTTTCTTTTTTAACATATAGCATACCCACACCCAATGGAACACTCAACCATTTGTGTAAACTTGCGCCATAATAATCGCAATGAAGGTCTGGAATATTGTATTGGAAATGCGCAAAAGCGTGCGCGCCATCAACAAGCACTTCAACACCTTTGGCGTGCGCCATATCACAAATTTTTTGAACCGGTAATATATGTCCCGTAATATTAATCATGTGCGACACCATTAACAGTTTTGTTTTTGGTGTGATGGCATTGGCATAAAACTGAACAATTTCATCGTCGGAATTTGGATGATTTGGAACAGATACTATTTTGTTGATAGTGCCATATTTTCTACTCACTTGTTTAAACATATCAAGCATCGCACCATAATCTTGTTCGGCCATAATAGCTTCATCGCCAGCTTGCCAATTAAGGCCACCAATAATCATATCGAGCGATTCGGTCGTGTTTCGGGTAAGGATTATTTCATCGGTACTACAACCCGCAATTCTAGCCACTTTATTAGCCATTAATTTTATATTATCGAACTGAACTGTGCGCATATAATAAGCGCCTTGAAAATTTACTTCGCGAATATGTTCAATATATTTTTCTAGAACTTCTTGTGGTAAAATATTGTAGTAACCACTTTCAAGATTAATATAATCTGGTTTTAAACGATACTTGCCCTTAATCCCATCCCAAAAAGCCTCATCTATGGCTAATTCGCCAGCATTTTTACCGCTAGCATATCTCATTAAAGATTCAAGAGATTTGGCAGATAAAGGAACACTTAAACCTGCAAGTGTAAGACCTTTTAAAAAACTACGTTTGTCCATGGTTATTTAATTTGAATGATTTAATGGGCTGATAGCAGGTTCAAAGTACTCTTTTATCTAAATAAATAGAAGGGATTTTTTAGATTGGCTTAAGTTTGTTGTTATGCAAGTATTTACAACCAATCGAAAAATTATCATCACCTGTCATAAATGGCTCGCAAACGCATTGCAAAAAGAAGTAATTGCGCTAGGATTTACAGTAGATCGCGTATTTCAAACAGGGGTTGAATTAACTGGTACTATTGAAGATTGTATTCGACTGAATTTAAATTTACGATGTGCTAGCCAGGTAATGTATTCGTTAAAAGCATTTATCTGTAATGATCCCGATGAATTATACCAACAATTAGTAACCATCCATTGGGAAAAATTGATTGCGCCTACTGGCTATTTTTCAGTAACCAGTAATGTGTTTCATCCAACCATACAAACAAATTTATTTGCCAATTTACGCGTGAGAGATGCCGTAGTAGATCGCATGCGAGAAGCAACAGAACAGCGTCCATCAACAGGATCTGAATTATCTGGAGCAGTTGTTTATTTATTTTGGAAACACGAAGAAGCAGAAGTTTTTTTAGATACATCAGGAGAAACCCTAGCCAAACATGGATACCGAAAATTACCAGGCAAAGCACCAATGTTAGAAGCATTGGCAGCAGCAACAATTTTATCAACTAAATGGAATAAAACAGCGCCCTTTATCAATCCAATGTGTGGCTCAGGAACACTAGCCATAGAAGCCGCATTAATAGCTACGAATAGGGTGCCAGGATTACTTCGAAATAATTATTCTTTTATGCATTTGTTAGGATACGAAGCAGCCATGTATACCAAACAAAGAGCGCTTTTAAATGAGCAAATAATTGATATACCAGGATTAAAAATTATAGCATCAGACTTAAGTGATAAAGCCATTGAAATAGCAAAAATAAATGCATCAGTAGCAGGAGTGGAGCAGTTGATAGAATTTGAAGTTTGTGATTTTTAATCAACCTCAATTCCAGCAGCAGAAGGCGCTGTAATCATGTTTAATCCAGAGTATGGTGAGCGTTTTGGCGATGAAATAGAATTGAATGCTACCTATGCGCGCATGGGTGATTTTTTAAAAAATAAATGCCGTGGTTATACTGGATATGTGTTTACTGGCAACTTAGATTTAGCCAAAAAAATTCGCTTAAAACCAAGTAGACGTATTGAGTTTTTTAATGCAACTATTGATTGTAGGTTATTGGAGTATGAATTGTATGCGGGGACTAAGCGAGTGGATAAGATGGGGGATTTTAATACCTAAATAGAAATTGTTTAGGTAATACAGACACTTGTAATTTATTTGTGAAATGCAGTTCACCATCAATTTGAATAGGTAGTACTTCATTACTTTCAATGATAAATTCTTGCCCTAGTTTATGTATAATAAAAGGATAGTGTAAGTGTTTTCCTTTTTTAATGATAGGCAAATACATTAAACGTTTCCAAATTGGAATTTTTTTACAAAGCACCATATTGAGTTGTCCATCATTTACTTCGGCTGTAGGTGCTATATAAAATCCTCCACCTGCTCTTGATGAATTGACAATTAATACGAGTAAGAATTTTTCACTCCATTCTTCGCCTGCCAACCTTATGGTCATTGACTTTTCTTTGAATCGGAATATTTTATAAATCACAGCTAATAGGTATCCAAAATGTCCACCAATAAAACGTATGGCATTCATTGATTGTAAAATCTCTCCATCAAATCCAACACCTAAGCAATTAATATAAAGTGTGTCGTTTACTTTTCCTGCATCAACAGGTTTTGGACTTGCACTAAATAAAGCAGCAAATTGTGCTTCCTTACTCATGCCTTTATAAAGTTTCCAAGCAAAATCGTTTCCAGTTCCACCCCTAAATAATGCGATAGGGATTTTGCAATTTGGATAATGGTTAATGAAGTAATTGATAGTTCCATCTCCGCCAATTACCCAAACATCCGAAAACTGATTTAAAACGGCTAGGGTAGGCCACTCAGAGCTAAATATGTTACTAGGAATGTTTTTCTTGTTCAATTCATCGTTTAACCAAACAGACAATTTAATTGCTTTTCCCTTTCCTGCAATAGGATTTACTAGTATGGCTACTGACTGTATTTGCATCGTTTTCAGTTGAAAGCTAAACAAAACAGGTGTTTTAGCAAAAAATAGTTCCGTTTAAGGTAATACAACAACATTTTGTTATTGTTTGCGTTTATAATGGCTCAATTAAGCTGTTTATATTAAAAACGATAGTTTTGCCGCAAAATCAAACATTTGTGGGTTGAATTGGATAGCCAATTTTAATATAGCAGGTGAATAATCAATACAGGAATAATTTATGAGAAGAATTCTTAACCACAGAAAAAATTTAGGTGTAAGCGACAAAGCAGATTTAAAAGAATTAAAATCCGTTTATAGGAATTTAATGAAAGACTGGCATCCAGATAAATTCAATGACAATCACGAAGAGAAGTTGGTTGCAGAAGAGAAGAGTAAAAAAATCATAGAGTCTTACCACTTTTTGGTAAGTATTGCTCCTGAAACAGTTGCAGAAACGCTACCAGAGTATATGGAAACCATAAATAATGCAACCATTATTGACTTTGAATTTAAGTCTGAGTTGTTGAAAGTTAGTTTTTCGAATGATACTGTGTATGAATATTATGGTGTTCCAAAAGCTATTTATGTAAAACTGGTAAACGCAGAAACGCCTGGTAGATTTGCGCGCAGACATATTTTCAGTTCTTATATTTATAGAAGCACTACCAAACAAGTTGCCGCTCAATAATAAATTTTAAAACATGTCGAAAATTATTCGTTGGGGAATTTTAGGGGCTGGTAAAATAGCCAAAAAATTTGCGAATGATTTACAGTTTGTGTCTAATGCAAAGTTAGTTGCTGTAGGATCTAGAACACAAGAAAATGCCAATGCATTTGCTGCATTATTTTCTATTGAAAAATCTTATGGTAGTTATGAGGCTTTGGTAAAAGACTCAGAGATTGATATTATTTATATTGCTACACCACATGTTTTTCATTTTGAAAATACCATCATGTGTTTGCAAAATGGCAAAGCAGTTTTGTGCGAAAAGCCATTTGCTATAAATGAAAAACAAGTATTGCAAATGCTGCAATTGGCAACAGAAAAAAACTTGTTTTTAATGGAAGCATTGTGGTCTTCTTTTTTGCCACATTTTATAAAATTAAAAGAAATTTTAGCAGAAGGAATAATAGGAGAGGTGACTGCTATGCAAGCCAACTTTGGATTTCAAACAAATGAAGCATCGTCTAAAAGGCTTACAGAGCGTGAACTTGGGGGCGGTACGCTTTTAGATATTGGAATTTATAATATTTTCTTTGCGCTAAATGTTTTGGGCGAACCGCAATCGGTAGATGCTTCAATGATTGCCAATCAAACAGGAGGCGATGAGCAATGTGCCATTACCTATCATTATGCAAACGGGGCAACGGCGCAATTGTTTTCTACTTTTAAATCGAATATTCCTATTGATGCACAAATTTTTGGCACCAAAGGAAATATTAAATTAACGCATAGATTTTACGAGCCATCATGTACTATTTTAGTATCTACTGATGGTGGACAAAATTATATAACCATACCTACGCAAAAGCCACAAGGTTTTGGTTATGAATTTGAAGCACAGCATGCAACTGATTGTTTGCTAGCAGGTAAAACGCAAAGCGATAATATGAGTTTTAATAAATCGCAACAACTCATACATGCACTAGATACTATTAGGGCAAAAATTGGTTTGTTATATCCTGGCGACGAATCCTATTAATATTAATCAATAAGAATCTTTATATTTTCTGTTAAACCACTAAGGCAAAAAAATCCTCTGCACCATTTATAAAAGTATCAAAAGTATAAAAATTTTAATTTTGGTCACTAGGAATAAAAAACCTCTGTAAGTTATTAATTTACAGAGGTTTTTTTCAGTGCCCAGAACAGGAATCGAACCTGCACTACCTTGCGATAACAAGATTTTGAGTCTAGCGCGTCTACCAATTCCGCCATCTGGGCTTTAGGTAGCTGCCTTGAAGCATTTAACTAAATCAAGGTATTAAAGACTAACCTTCGTTATTCTTTCCGCTTTCAACGGGCTGCAATATTACGGCATCATTAGTACTCAGCCAAAATCCTGTCTAAGTATTTTTTTTGGTAATAGTATTCCTTTACTTGCAACAGTTCTTTTTGGGTAGTAATACCTTCTTGATAATTCGAAATAAGCGTTGCAATAGGTTCATAGATAGCAGTTTGTAGCGTTTGAATGGAACTGGTTACTTGGCTTTTTTCGTGTTCATCTGTAGCGTCCATCAATAGCTCGTTCAAATCCATTACCTCCATTAAAAAGTTGGGGGATAATTGGTATTTTTCTTCTTCTTCTAATAATCCTTTTAGTTGGAGTATATATTTTATAATGGCCGATGGGTCTTGAAAAACTTGGTAGGCTTTATTAACCATTGCAGATAAGCCTAGTACTCGGTCTTTTTCTTCAGCAGATTCATTGCTAAAAAAATCGGGATGGTATTCGCGGCTCAATTGGTAAAAACGCTTTTTTACCGCCAATAAATCGGGCTGAAATGAAACAGGTATTTGGTATAATTCAAAATAATTCAAGCGCGCAATTTACAAATATTGAAACCATTGTTTGTTAGGGTCCCAACTTTCAAATGCTTTTGCTACTGCAGTTAAAAAAGAGGCGCCTACGCTACCGTCTACAACACGATGATCGTAACTTAAAGACAAGTACATCATGTGACGAATTCCAATGGTATCGCCATCAGAAGTTTCAATAACCACCGCTCTTTTTTTAATTAGTCCCACAGCTAAAATAGCTACTTGTGGTTGTGGTATAATTGGGGTTCCCATCAAACTACCAAAAGTACCTACATTGGTTAGTGTGAATGTAGCGCCTGTGGTATCATTGGGTTTTAATTGTCCATTTCTTGCAGCATCTGCCAAGCCATTAACAGCTTTGCTTAATCCTACAATATTTAATTGGTCTGCTGCTTTAATAACGGGTACTATTAAGTTGCCGTTTGGTAAAGCCGTAGCCATTCCTATATTAATATCTTTTTTAAGAATTATTTGTTCGCCTTCAACAGAACAGTTTACCAATGGGAAGTTTTTTATAACTGCTGCTATACACTCGATAAACATTGGGGTATAAGTGAGTTTGGTGCCTTCTCTTTTTTCGAATTCGTGTTTTACTTTTTCGCGCCATTTTACCATATGGGTAACATCGGCTTCGGTAAAACTTGTTACATGCGGACTCGTGTGCTTGCTATCCACCATGTGTTTGGCAATTAGCTTGCGCATTCTATCCATTTCAATAATCTCGGTGTTTCCAGTAACGATTACATTTTCGGGGTCAGAGAATTTAGATGCATTGGCCGATTGAAAAACAGGTGTAGGAATATTTTCTGCGGCAACTTTAATGGGTTCGAATTCGGGAACTTGTTGTGTTGGTTCAAATTCATTAAAAGTATTAACCGCTTCGTAGGGAGTAACCGTTTTTTGTTCTGGAACTGCTGCAACATACGTTGCTACTTTTCCACTCTTTCTATCTGCAACGTATTGTAAAACATCTTTTTTAGAAACCCTTCCTTCGTTACCTGTTCCTGGAATTCTTTCTAATTCACTCAAACTAATTCCTTCACTGTTGGCAATATTTAAAACCAATGGCGAATAAAATCTATTGCCAATTGCTTTTGTTGGCAATTCAGTTGGGGTAGGAGTAAACGGTATATCTATTGCTTGTTCGGCAATTGGTAGTTCTTCTTGTTCTATAATTGTTGGAATCGTTGCAGGTGCTACTTCTTCTATAAATACCGGTACTGCTGGCGCAACAAT
>JAPLEL010000026.1 GCA_026391415.1 Bacteroidota bacterium | reverse complement strand
CAATATGGATGCCTACTTTACCTATAAATATTTATTGAATAATTCATTGGCTGCAACTACTATTTTAAAACAAGAACGCAGCAGTAGCGCCTTTATATTTTATTGGGGAATCAATGCCTCTTTTCCTCAATTAGAATTACACAATATTTTCTTTACAAAAGATTATCCTTTAGAATTCGAATCGCTTTTTACAACAAAAACAATCATGGACGATCCAACCATTTACGTAAATATTACAAGCAAAATGGAGCCAGGTGTTCAAGCCCCAAATGAAAAAGAAAACTGGTTTGTAATGGTGAATGCCCCAGCTAATATAGGTCAAGACTGGACTGCTTATCAACAGCAATATCGCGCAGCAATCATTAAAAAATTGAATCGCATTTTGGGCGTTGATATTGAGCCATTGATTGAGGTAGAAGAAATATTAGACCCTGTAATGATTGAAGCCAAAACAGCCTCTTATATGGGTTCTTTGTATGGCACTAGTTCTAATTCAAAAATGGCAGCTTTTTTACGCCATCCTAATTTTTCAAAGCAAATGGAAGGCTTATATTTTGTAGGAGGGAGCGTACATCCTGGCGGAGGCATACCTTTGTGCTTAAAGAGTGCCAAAATTATGAGTGATTTGGTGGCAGAGAAATATACTAATTAATAAAAGCGCCATTCTTGCTATGAGATTTAAGTTTACAAAAAATAATATTGCTGTTTTTATTGCGTTGCTTTTTCATGTATCAGGTGCTATAGGTATTTTATGTACGCCTTATGCCAATTGGTTTATAGGCAATACAAGCCTAAACTTATTGTTGATGGTAGGGTTGTTAATTTGGACTCAACCCGAAAAAAACCTAGCATTTTTTGGTTTTTTGGCTATTTGTTTTGTTACAGGCATGGGGGTAGAAATGATTGGTGTTAATACAGGAAGGCTATTTGGTAGTTACCAATATGGAACTGTAATGGGCGCAAAAATAAATGGGGTTCCTTGGTTAATAGGATTGAATTGGTTTGTTTTGATATTTGCTAGTGGGATTGTTATGACGCGTTTACATGATTGGATAAAAGAAAAATCCGATTCAATGGAGGTTTCATTGTCGCCACTAATTGAAAAGTTTTCATTATTAATAGATGGTGCTTTACTAGCTAGTTTTTTTGATTGGATCATGGAGCCGGTAGCAATAAAACTAAAGTACTGGAATTGGAAAACAGAAGAAATTCCAGATTTTAATTATTTTACTTGGTTTGTTGTAAGCCTAATACTCTTATTTGTTTTTACTAAGCTCCAATTTAATAAACGCAACCATTTTGCCATAGATTTGTTAATCATTCAGGCCTTATTCTTTTTAACCCTGAGAAACTTTTTATAAAATGCAATACGTATTTGTAACACTAATTACTTTCTGCATCATGGAAGGAATTACCTGGCTCACACATCGGTATGTGATGCATGGCTTTTTGTGGTTTTTGCATGAAGACCATCACCAAAAAGGCACTGGTTTTTTTGAAAAAAACGATGCATTCTTTATCATATTTGCCATACCTAGTTGGCTTTGTATTATGCTAGGAAGCATGGCTCAAAACTATTGGTCAGTAGCGATTGGCGCAGGTATTGCTATGTACGGATTTGCCTATTTTTTAGTGCATGAAATTATTATCCACCAACGATTCAAATTATTTTCAAGAAGCAATAATCGATACGTTAAAGCAATACGTTGGGCACATAAAATGCACCACAAACATTTACACAAAGAAGAGGGAGAAAGTTTTGGTATGTTAGTAGTTGCAAAAAAATATTGGGATAAAGTAAGGCGCGATGATTTGATACAAAAATCTTCTCATTCATAAATTGTAAGAACTTACAAATACATGTCATCCAAACACTATCACTATATTATAACAGGTGCAGGATGTGCAGGATTGAGTCTGCTAATGCGCATGATGGACGATCCTTTCTTCTTCAATAAAAGCATTTTAGTAATAGACCAATCAGCTAAAAAAACAAATGATAGAACCTGGTGTTTTTGGGAACAAAGGCTAGGCTTGTTCGAACCCATCGTACACCATCGGTGGAGTACTATGCAATTTCATTCAACAGATTTTTCTAGTAATTTAAATTTGGGTCATTACCAATATAAAATGATTCAGGGTTTAGATTTTTATCAATACGTGTTAAATAAAGCTGCGCAGTTTTCAAATATTGAATTTTGTTATGAAAGAGTAGCTTCTATACATTCAGAAAACAACCAAGCGTTTGTTCATTTAGAAAACCATGTGGTTAGTGCCGATTTTGTTTTTAATAGTATACGATTTCAACCAATCAATTTAAAGAAGTATCAATTTTTACAACATTTTACAGGTTGGGTAATTGAAACAGATACCGCTTGTTTTAATCCGTCAGAAGCCATTTTTATGGATTTTAGAATAAGCCAAAAAAATGGTACAAGCTTTATGTACGTTTTGCCGGTTTCTGAAAAAAAGGCCTTGATAGAATATACGCTTTTTACCCCAACGCTACTGCCCAAAGAAGCCTACGAAAACGAATTGAAAGCTTATTTAGTGCAACAACTAAATATTAGCAACTATACCATCACACACGAAGAGATAGGCGTGATTCCAATGACCAATCAGCCATTTGAATTACAAAAAGACCGAATAGTAAATATTGGTATTGAAGGCGGACAGGCCAAGGGTAGCAGTGGGTTTGCTTTTCAATTTATTCAAAAAAGAACTGCTGCCATTATTAAAGGATTAAAGCATAACCAACAGCAATTTGTATCAATTTCAATGCAACAACGCAAAGGGCAATTTTATGATAGTGTATTATTAAACGTGCTGCATCATAAAAAACTCAATGGCGATCAAATTTTTTCGGCCATTTTTAAATCGAATCAGCCAGAAACGGTGTTGCGTTTTTTAGACAACGAAAGTTCGCTATTAGACGATTTAAAAATTATGAGTAGTGTGCCCACACGCATCTTTCTTCCAGCGGCTATTCAGGAACTTTTGCATTAGTAGCCTGCTTCAATTACTTTTGCAGACTTGGCCTTGTAGTACAATGGATAGTATGTGAGTTTCCGAAGCTCCAGATCCAGGTTCGATTCCTGGCAAGGCCACCATTCACTTTAAAACCCTTGATTGTCAAGGGTTTTTGTTTTTGAGGGAGTGAGTGATATTATTTTAGATTGTTATTTGTGTAGCAGGGTGTACAGCAGAATTGGTGTTTTAGTTGAATTACTTATAACTCTTTTTGAATTTGCTTACTTTTGAGAGTAAGTCGTCAGCAGAAAACGTAGATATACACAACGTATCTATAAAATAAATTAGAATGAAAGCAAATATTGAAAAAGTTTTAACCGAAATAGGAAGTTCAAATGAAAGTCTAGCAGAATTAGTTGTTATGTTCGGTATAAATAGAGAATACGAAAATAAAACTGACGAAGAATTACGGGACGAACTTCGAAACTCAATAACAGAGGTTAAAAAAGATGATTTTATCAAAATGTGTATGGGGATCGGAGCCATTGAATATGACGAATCAAAAATCACCATATACTAGACTGATTATGAAATATTTAAAATTATCATACCTTATAATTTGTATTACCATCATTTTTAACTCTTGCTCATTATTTAAAACTTCAATGACGCCAACAGAGTTATATAATATATTACCGACAATGACTAAATCTAAATTTTTGAAAGAAGAAGAAACTCAAAAAATGGGTTGTACTTGTTTGACAAAAAACAGAAACTACACAGCACCAATGGGTTTGTCTGTTAAAGAAGATTTGAGAAATGGAGCAAAAGGAATTGATGAATGGGTTTCATTAGACAAAGGAAATGCATATGTTATTAAAAACTATAAATGGATGACCGTAGGTTATAATTCAAAATACAGCTCAACTGCAACACAGTTGTACATTGAATTCGACACTTACAGTTGCAAATAAAATTGGCACTTCATTTGAAAACACCATCATTCTTAATCCCCTATTTCCAACTACGATAATAAAACCTCCGCAGGAATATTCAGCTCTTGATGAAAGAGTTTTGCTAATTCAAGTGTGAGCGGTTTCTTTTTATTCAATAATGCAGATACATATCCTTTACTTCCAAACTTACCAACTAGGTCTTTATTCTTTAGTCCTATCTCATCCATTCTAACACGAATTGCATCAATAGGGTCTGGCATTGGAATTGGATACTTTGCATCTTCATATTGTTTGATCAATAAAAGAGCAACCTCTACTTTGTTTCCATCTGGGGTATTGGGTTTTACTTTCTTATCAAACATGTGATCAACCCAATCCAAATAGGCGCCATATTGTTTTTTTGTTTTGATCAATTTGAGTTCCATAATTATTTCTTTTTGTACTGAATGGTTTCTACATTAATCTTATCATATTCAGCATGTGTACCAAACCATTTAATTTGTATCGATTTAAATTCAAAAACGATTCTTACTACAAGCCTGAACTTATTACCCATGATATTAAATACCACACGATCATCACTAACAAGACTTGCATTTGGATAACCCAATTTAAGCTCATTGAAATTCTTATAATTAGTTAAAACCAATTCATGATACCACTCAAAAAGAGCCGTTGCTGCAACTGGATATTTCTTACAGTATTCCAAAAGCGTTCTTCTTGTGATGATATTAAACACAAAACAAATATACTAATTGTTTTCTATTAGTAAACTTTATATAAAAAGATTTTAGCTCCATTATTCCCAAATAATTGTGCAGCAATCTTTGCAGCAACACAGCATTCTGCTACACAGTTACCTTGAAAATACTTCAAATACTCAAAGTAGCTTATCTTTGAGTATATCACTGAAATGACAACGAAAGAAAACATATTAGCTATTTTAAGGGCGCATAAACCAGATTTTTCAAAATATGGGGTGTCAAATATTGGGCTATTTGGTTCTTATTTGCGTAACGAACAATCCGCAAAAAGCGACATTGATTTACTTATAGACTTTGAACCTGAAAAAGAGAGCTTCGATAATTACATGGCTGTTTATGATATGTTCGAAAGTCTTTTTAAGAATGAAAAAAATGAAATCGTAACTAAAAACGGTTTGAACAAATACATTGGTCCTAAAATCTTAAAAGATGTCATGTATGTCTAAGGAACCAATTGAGTTTTTAAAACATATTGCTTTTGTACCATGACCAGTCTTTGTTGTTCCATATATGACTATTAAGTATTTTCTGCTTATCCAAAATTTGGGAAGACAACAGTAGCGGGAAAAGTAATGGCAATATGAATGAAAAATAATTATGTGTTATTAGCATATAACTAAATTAGTCTGAACATCCTTTTCTGCTTCGCTATATTTTAACCTGTTATTACTAGATTTTGTCTTCTAACAAATACATTTAATACTTCCCAGGTGTGAGGCAATCAAAGCACAGGCTGATGGCATGACCGATTTTTCCACATTCGAATGGGCACATTTGAAGGCTAATCCGCACGAAGAAATAAAAAAGCCTAATCCAACATGTTGCAAAAGAATTTGGTATTGAAAAAGGCTTGGTGGTGGGTTCTCAAATTTAAAAAGAATTTAGTATAAAATCTTTTTATGATTTTATACAAAATAATTGGTAATGTTTTGAGAATATTTATAGTATCGTTTTGCCTTGTTAAAATAATATTAATAAAAAGGATATAAAATTAATATCGGCATAATCCATAATTTTTATTTTAAGAAAACTGCAGTTGTTAGAGGAAAATCAAAAATAGTCACATTGGAAAAAACACAATTTCAATATCGAAAATCTGGTTCTGCTCAAATAACTGCTAATAAAAATGGGGCTATTGTAATAGAAGGTTTAGTTGGAGGGCTTTTAACAGATGGTCTTGGATTGTTTGCTGGAACTATCAGAAGTAGTAAATTGATTAATACGTATTTAAAAATTTCGGGTTTCTTTTTTCTTTTTTCATTCCTACTTGTATTTAAATTAAATGCTCAGGTAAATATTCAAATTTCTGCAGGGTTGACAAAAGACCAAAATTTAGCAACAACAATCCCAAGGGCCACTATCGGCGTTAATAACCTGTATACATTTTCTCTCAAAAAATTCAGTAAGGAAGCCTTGGCTGTATTATGCAATGGTGAGCAAATTTCCATGTTTGAATTAGGTATATATTATACTTTCGAACACAAGAATGGAATTTATTTTCAGGAAGATAAAACCAATTATTATACAAGAGATATATTGGGATTGAAATTAAAATTTCCAAATAATCTGTATTTATACTCAGGTACTGGGTTCTTTCAAAAAGGGATCCTTACTACTAATCGGGAAAACCATCTCAGAAAGGAATTTGGCATCGGCTATCAATTCCCTAATCTGCATCTCACCATTGATGGTAGCTTTTCGAATATAGTGGGAACTTCTGTAAATATTGGATACGTAATCCCAATCGGACAGTTCAACTGAAATTAAACGCGTGCAGCCTCAAAAGGTTTGTTTTATTGGAGAAACCATCAACCTTTACCACCTTTCAGCAATGAGCCATGAGCTTCAAATTGCATTTTAGTTACTACCTACCATTTTGCTTTGTCCACACTTAAATTTGATTATTATTAATTTATAACTAATGTAAATTTAGCAAAGGGGTATGCTTAAAAGTTTTTAGGCATACAAATCTTGTAGGTTTTCTAATTAATACACTCATTTTCAGTTTTCTATTATAAATTCAATTATTAAATGGTTCCATTATAGGAACACTTTTTCCGAAATATATCAATAACAACTATTATAATCATCATTAATTTGTGGGTTCACAAACATGATTCAGCATATTTAAAAATGAATGCATTTTACATGAAATATTCTCCCAGATTTTTATTTTATATATTGCTCATTACCATTGCTACTTTTTTTTCAATGGATGCAAACTCACAAAAAGCCACTCTACAATGGGAAAAAATGGCCAATGGTGTTTGGAAAGCGGAAGTTGGCAAACCGGAATTAATTAATTTTTTAACTATTTCGGGAGTACATCCAAAAACTGCAGCAATTAATAATATGCCACTGGCTACTTTCCCTATAACAGAAAATGAAATAAAAGTGGAGGTATATGATGGTAAAACTTATTTAAGATTTCCACTTGATAAAAATGAAAAAATATTCGGTTTGGGTTTGAATTTTAAAACCGTTGAACAAAGAGGGCGCATCCTTAGATTACATGAAGATCATTATGGTGGAATAGATAATGGTCGCTCCCATGCGCCTATTCCTTTTTATGTTTCTTCCAAAGGCTATGGCGTTTTCATAAATTCAACTAGATATTTAGATATATGGGTGGGTACAGGCGTTAGAGTTGATAGTAAAAACCCACCTGATGTTAGAGACCGAAACACTGATAAAAAATGGTCGGCTTCGCCATATTCAGATAATGTAGAGGTTTTAGTGCCAACTGAGGGTGTAGAACTTTTTGTATTTGGAGGCCCCACCACATTAGATGCAGTGAGTAGATTTAATTTATACCAAGGTGGCGGTTGTCTGCCACCAAAATGGGGTTTGGGATTTTGGCATAGAACCCCTACTTTATTTAATGCCGAACAATTACTGAATGAAGTGGAAGGATTTACCAAACATCAATTTCCATTAACAGTAATTGGTTTAGAACCAGGGTGGCAAAGTAAATCATATCCTTGTACTTATGAGTGGGATAGTAATCGATTCCCTGATCCCAAAGGATTAATTAAAACATTAAAAGACAAAGGCATTTATACTAATCTTTGGATAAACCCATACATATCTCCTGAAGCAAAATTTATGAATGATTTAAAGCCATTCATTGCTTCGCATACGGTTTGGTCGGGTTATATTCCTGACTATTCAATGAAACAAACCAATGCCATTATAGGAAATCATTTAAAGAAAAATTTACTTGATATTGGTGTTAGTGGATTTAAGATGGATGAAAATGATGGCTTTGATTTCTGGTTATGGCCAGATGTTACCAAATTCCCTTCGAAAATACCAGCAGAAATAATGAGACAAACGTATGGGATGATGATGCAAAAATTAAACACGAATTTATATCATGCCAAAAATCAACGAACCTATGGATTAGTAAGAGCAACGAATGCAGGAGCTACTTCTTACCCCTTTGTAATTTATAACGATTATTATAGTCATAGAGATTTTATTACTGCATTAATTAATAGCTCATTCATAGGTACATTATGGACACCTGAAGTTCGAAGTTCAGGTTCTGCAGAAGACTGGCTTAGAAGGATGCAAACAGTTTGTTTTTCACCCATTGCTATGTTAAACGCCTGGGCAGATGGTACAAAGCCTTGGACATTTCCTGAAGTAGAAAAAGAAGTAGCCGATGTGGCCAATTTAAGAATGCAACTCATCCCTTACTTGTATACCTGCTTTGCGGAATATGCTTTTTATGGTCGTCCGCCAATTAGGGCAATGAATTTAGTGGATGGGTTTTCGGTAATGTCCAAGGAAACAATTGCTAAAGTAGATTCAGAAAAAAATCCTTATGCCATTGCTTCAAAAAAAGAAATAAAAGACCAATATATGATGGGCGATAATTTATTAATAGCCCCATTATTCACAGGAGAAACCAGCAGAAAAGTAATTTTACCCATTGGAAAATGGTATGATTTTTATACAGGTGAATTGGCGGGGGAATCAGAAATAATTTCAGTAACACCAGGCCTAGCACATATACCCGTTTTTGTTCGGGATGGTGGAATTATTCCAATGGCTGTAACCAATACTATAGCAGAAGGAAAATTCGATTTAGTGATCCGTTATTATGGCCAAAAAGAAGCTAAGTATCTCTTATACGATGATGATGGCAAAACATTCGATTATGAAAAAGGCGATTTTTCGTGGAGAACCCTTAAAGTGAAACGAGATCAAAAAGGAAATTTTCAAGGTACCATTTCAGAAGCTGAAAAAGGTAAACCCAATAATATTGGCAAACTCACCTGGGAATTTAAAACAAAATAAAGGCATAAATCAATTTTGTTTCTTATATTTGTTATAATTAACAAGTATAAGAAACAAAATGACCTATAATCAATTCAGGATAGCGCTTCATGGGTTGACTGTTTTCTCAATAAGAGATGTAACTAAACTATTTCCAAATTTTGATAGTAGGCGGCTAGTAGAATGGCAGCAGAAGGGTTATTTGCAAAAGTTGGTAAACAAATGGTATCTTTTTTCTGATATAGCAATGGATGATTTCTTGCGTTATAGAATTAGTAATTGTTTATACCGTCCTTCTTATATATCCCTTGAATCGGCATTATCACAATATAATTTAATACCCGAAGGCGTTTATACAATTCAAAATATAACTACCCGAAAAACAATTTTGTATGAAACTGCTATAGGTAGTTTTCAATTTAGGAATTTAAAGGCTAGCGTATTTTTTGGCTACCATGTAGATCGTAATAATAATTTACCAGTGTTAATGGCAGATCCCGAAAAAGCGTTACTTGATTTTCTTTATTTATCGCCTCAAGTTAAAACAATGGCAGATATGCAAGGATTGCGTTTTAATATTAATGAATTGAATAACATTATTAATTGGGAGAAGTTAGAAAAATATGCTGCCTGTTTTGAAAGTGCTGTGTTGAACAAAAGAATATATTTATTGAAGAAATTAATTACCGATGCTAACGCTATCTGAAATAGAAAATAATTATCCTGAAAGTCTTCGTGGATATAAACGATTTATTTTGAGGGAATACCTGCAACATAAATTATTACAAATTATTTTCGATAGTGAGTACGCCAATCAATTTTGTTTTTTGGGTGGCACATGTTTGCGTATTGTACATGGTAATAAACGTTTTTCAGAAGATTTAGATTTTGATAATTTTAAAATGAAAGAAGATGTTTTTGAAGAACTTTCAATTGTTCTAAAAAAGCAGTTAGAAAAGGAAGGATATATTGTAGAAATCAAAACCGCTTTTAAAGGCGCTTATCATTGTTATATCAAGTTTCCTGAAATATTATTCAAAGAAGGTTTGTCGGGGCATAGAGAAGAAAGGATATTAATACAATTAGATACCGAACCACAATATTTTGATTTTGTTCCTGATAAATTTATTTTGAACCGCTTCGATGTGTTCACTCAAATATTTATTACACCACTTGATATTTTACTAGCACAAAAGTTTTATACCATTTGTAACAGGAATAGAAATAAAGGAAGAGATTTTTTTGACGTTGCTTTTTTATTGTCGCTCATTGATAAACCCAATTACAATTATTTGCAATTGAAATTAAATGTGTCGAATGCATCACAACTGAAAGAAATAATATTAGACAGGTGCAGTAAAATTAATATGGATGAAATGGCAAAAGATGTTGCTCCTTTTTTATTTGATTTAAAGGAGGTAAATAAAGTTATTTTGTTTCCTGAACTTATTAAACAGGCGAGGCTTTAAAAATAATTCGTGGTTGATTCGGATTATTACATGACTGCATCTGGTTTTAATTGCACACCCGGCTTACCAATTTTACATTCTAAAGACTTAGTAAATTGGCGCTAAGTTTGGGCTATTTTGTACTGCAACTCCAACTGGTAAAACGGGGTCATTTGTAGATGTAGATTGGTTTAGGGTTACCCAATAAAATCTATTTCCCAAACGCCCCAATATTGCTACTAAAAATTTTCACTGCAATTGCTAATAATATCACTCCAAAAAACTTCCGCACAGCTAATAAACCCGCAGCGCCAAGTGCATGTTCAATCCATTTTAAACACTTTAAAACAATATACACTACAACAAGATTTATTACAATGCCAGATAATATATAGGCTTCGTCAAAGTTTGCTTTTAATGACATGATGGTAGTTAGTGTTCCACTACCCGCAATGATTGGAAAGGCAATAGGAACAACACTTCCCGCATGCGCATCTTTATCGCCTTTAAATATTTCGTGGCCCAATACCATTTCTAATCCTAATAAAAATATTACAATGGAACCTCCAACGGCAAAGGAGCGAATGTCTAATCCAAGAATTTTTAAAAAGGGTTTGCCAGCAAATAAAAATAATATCATTAATGCACCAGAAACAAAAGTGGCTTGAAAAGACTTTATACCGCCCATTTTGTCTTTCAACGAAATTAATAGCGGAATAGATCCTACAATATCAACAACAGCAAAAAGTGTAAAGGTTACGGTTAGCAATTGATCGAAATGAAATTCCATAAATCGTTTTTTTAGGTATTACTGATTTAAGTAAAGCTTGGTCGATGCTGCTCTTTATTTGATGGCTCAATATTATGCAATAGTTCGTAAGTAAATGCTTCATTATCAAGTTTAATTTTTACAACAGCCCCATAATGCAATTGAAATGCACTAAAAGAACTTTCTATTGAAATGGAGCCAATATGCGATAGTATACTTCTTAAAACACCTCCATGTGCCACAATAGCTGCAGTTTCGCCAGTATTACAAATAGCAGTGAAACGATCAATGACTCTTTGGTGCAGTTGTGCATAGCTTTCTCCGCCTGGTACTTGAACGTGCACAAAATTATCCATCCAGGGTTTTATTTCGGCTTTTGGAATATTATCCCATTCTAGCATTTCCCATTCTCCACAATTCAATTCCATTAAATCATTGTGCCATTCAATACTATGACTTGGAAAAAGCGTATTAGCTAATTTGGCACAGCGTTGCAATGGGCTGCTATATACTTTTATTATATTAGTTGGAATATGTTCCAAAATAGCGCTAGCTTCCTGAGAAAAACTTTCAGTTACATCTAAATCGGTTTGCCCGTAACAGGTGCCTTTTGCAACTAATGGGGTAGTATGTCTGATCAAAAATATTTCCATGGCACGAATTACTGAAATTTAACCTAAACAAATTCATTAATTGGCAAAAAAAATTGCTATTCGTGCTTATACTACCCGTATTCGTTTCATTTGTGGGAAGTTTACTACATTTAACCCTCATGTTACCATACTATGAAGGGAAAACAAAAACTGAATCTATTTAGCTTTACCATGATTGTGGTGGGCTTAGTTATTGGGATGGGAATTTTTAGGTCGGCAGCCACTAGTGCCAAAGACGCCATTGAGCCTTCGGTTTATTTTTCTGCCTGGATTTTAGGCGGATTTTTTGCTTTTTGTGGGGCACTTACTTACGCCGAAATTGGCAGCAGGTTTCCTGTTACGGGTGGATATTATAAAGTATTTTCTTATGCCTACCATCCTAGTATTGCATTTGCTATCAATTGTGTTATTCTTATAAGTAATGCGGCTAGTTTGAGCGGTGTGGCATTAATTGGCAGTGGCTATATTTCAAAATTATTTCCACAATTTCATTTTACCGATACCGATAAAGCACTAATAAGTTGTGTGGCTATTTTTAGTTTTTACCTGATTAATTTAATGGGTTTAAGAATTAGTTCAAAAGCACAAAACTTTTTAATGCTTATTAAAATAGGCATGATTTTGGTTTTGATTGCGGCCTTGTTTTTTCCTATTCATGCATTGCCCGAAACTGTATCTGCCGTAGTCGAAAGCACAACACCTCAAATAAGTTGGATTCAAAGTTTAGGTATCAGTTTGATTGCTGTATCCTTTACCTATGGAGGCTATCAGCAAACAATTAATTTTGGTAATGAAGTAGAAAATCCTGCTAAAAATATTCCTAGAGGAATTTTTATTGGCATAGCTATTATTATTGGATTGTATTTATTGGTAAACCTTAGTTATTATAATATTATAGGATTCAATAACATGAAAGGCGAACACGAAATTGCTTATGTGGTGATGCATAAAGTATTTGGAAAAACTGGTGCTGATATTTTTTCTTTCTTTTTATTTTTTGGTGTACTCGCTTATGTGAATGCTTTATTAATGAGTAATCCACGTGTAATGTATGCCATGAGTACCGAAGGGGCATTGCCAACAATATTTGGCAAGCAATCTGCTAAAAACGAAGTATTGGTTTTTTCTTTAACAGTGTTTGCTGCTATGTGTATTATTATTTTATTTTTCGCACAAACATTTGAGAAGATTTTAAACTTTACTATTTTCTTAGATTGTTTTGGAATGGTGGCTTCAAGTGCAACCATTTTTGTGTTACGAAAAAGAACCAAGCATTTAGACGGAACGGGTATTTATAAAATGAAACTCTTTCCAATTCTGCCATTAATTTTTATGGGATCGTATTTGTTTGTAGGTATTAGTATTAGTATTCAAACACCAAGTATTGCTATTATTGGCACCACTGTTTTAGCGGCGTTTATGTTACTATATTTTGTTGCCAAAAAATTTATTAAAATCACTTCAAATATTGAAAACAAGGAGGGCTTGTAAATGGAAGATCTATCTTATATCTTAAACGAGTTGGCCGAAAATAGAGAAGACTATTTTAGAGCAATATCGCCACCCATTATGCAAACCAGCAATTTTGCTTTTAAGAAAGTGGCAGATCTGCGCAAATCTTTCGAAAACGAATATGCCGATTTTTTATATAGCCGAGGCCTCAACCCAACAGTCGACATCTTACGAAAAAAATTAGCTGCCCTTGATGGTGCCGAAGACTGTTTGGTATTTAATAGTGGTGCTGCTGCTATTTTTGCTGCAGTATTGGCCAATGTAAAATCTGGCGACCATATTCTGAGCGTAAAAAATCCGTATACCTGGGCTAAAAAAATGTTTGAGGATATTTTACCCCGTTTTCAGGTAAGCCATTCTTATATTGATGGCACCAAAATAGAGCATTTCGAAAACGCCATCCAACCCAACACTGCGGTTATTTATCTAGAATCGCCCATTAGTTGGACCTACGATTTACAAGACCTAGCAGCTGTTGCAAGTTTGGCAAAAAAGCATGGCATCGTAACTATTGTAGACAATAGTTATTGCACCCCATTGTTTCAAAAGCCTATTTTATTGGGTATTGACCTTGTTTTGCAATCTGCCACCAAATACATCAGTGGTCATAGCGATACGATTGCGGGTGTTTTATCTGGAAGCGGCCCAATGATGGAACGAATTTTTAATAGTGAATACAATAATATTGGATCGGGCATTCAGCCATTCAATGCTTGGTTATTAATTCGGGGCTTAAGAACCTTAGAAGCTAGGCTTGAGCGAATTGACAGAACTACAAAAGAAATGATTCTTTTTTTAAAACAGCATCCCCGAATTGAAAAAGTCATTTTTCCGCTTGATCCTTCATTTCCGCAATACGATTTAGCAAAAAAACAAATGCAAGGCGCCTGTGGTTTATTAACCATTCAAATTAAAGCCCAAGAATGTGCCACTATTGAAACTTTTTGCAATTCATTGCAGCATATTTTAATGGCAGTAAGCTGGGGCGGACACGAATCCTTAATTATTCCAAAAATTGCTGGTATGAAACCCGAAGCATTCAACCCCGCTAATCCAGAGCACAGAATGTTGCGTTTATATATTGGATTAGAATCGGCAGAATACTTAATTAATGACCTTTCAAATGCTTTTTTGGCTATCGAACACCTTTCATAAGATTTTTTAACAGGTTTATTCAGATTCCTTTCCGTCTGTCTAATTTTTTAGCAGAAGCATCGGTTTGACGTACTTTTGTTTTATATGAAGAAGTTTTTGACCTTATTTGCTTTATCAGCATCCCTTCACTGCTTTTCGCAGGAAAAATGGGACCTTCGTAAGTGCGTTGATTACGCTTTACAAAATAATATATCTATCAAACAGGCAGATGTTCAATCAAGACTGTCTAAGTTATTGGCCGATCAGTCTAAACTAACGCGTTTGCCAAATGCAAATGCTAGTATTAGTAGTTCTTATCAACACGGCTTAAACATCAATCCTACAACAAATGTGTTTGATAATGTAGATGTTACTGGAGGAAATATTGGATTTCAAACTTCTTATACCATCTTTAATTGGTTTACTAGAAAAAATAATATTGAAGCAAATGCCTTAACAGCAAAAGCTGATGTACTCAATGTTGAGAAAGTAAAAAATGATTTAGCCTTATCTGTGGCCAATGCATTTTTACAAGTGATGTTGCGCAGAGAACAAGCCAAATTAACTGAAGTTCAATTAGCACAGTCTCAAGAACAATTGCGCAATACCAGAAAATTTGTAGAAGCAGGTAGTCAACCAGAACTAAATGCTATCCAAATTGAAGCACAAGTTGAAAGAGATAGTTCTAATTATATTCAAGCACTTGCAGGAGTAGCACAAGGGGTGATTAATTTAAAAGCATTCATGAATTTTGATTTTGCTTCAAATTTTGCTATTGATTATCCTGATGTTGAAAAAATTCCGGTTGAAAGTATTCTTGATTTACAACCACAGAATGTATATAGTTTGGCATTAGACAATCAACCCCAACAAAAAGTAACAGCACTAAAAATTGCTGCTTCCCAAAGATTTGTAAATTCTGCTAGAGGCGCTATGTATCCTACACTTTCTGCAACCGGGTCTTTAAGCAGCCGGTTTTCAAACAATGTTTACGACTACCGCACCCAATCATTGGTTGGAGCAACTAGCGCATATGCAGTTGATAATTTAAATAAATATCCTGTTTACTCCTATCAAACTAGTGTAGTTGGAGTAGATAAAGTATCCTTGTCTTCTCAATTAAATAGATACTTTGGTCAAGCATTAGGATTAAATTTAAGTATGCCCATCTTTAATGCGCATAGTGCTAGAACACAATGGGAACGTTCAAAAATTAATGTTCGCCAAAATCAATTACTAGACGACCAAGAAAAGCAGTCGCTTCGTGCAAATATTTACAATGCATACCAAGATGCTTTTGCTTCATTGCAAAAACTAAACGCGTCTAAAAAATCAGTTCAAGTATCAGAAAAAGCATTAGAGTTTGCGCAAAAAAGATACGATGTAGGACTATTAGGAACACTTGATTTAATTACAACACGTAACAATGTGTTTACTGCAAAAATTCAAGCAGTGAGTAACCAATATGATTATGTATTTAAATTAAAAGTGCTAGAATTTTACAAAGGACAGGGGATTAAGTTGTAAGCTTAAACAAATTTAAAAACACAGAAACACGGTATATATGAGCAAGAAATTGATTTGGATTATTGTAGGATTGGTGGTTGTAATTGGCGTACTAATCGGGCTAAAAAAAGCGGGTTATTTAGGGAAAGAAGAAGCAACAAAAGTTTCTTCTGAAAAAGCCGTTAAGCGCAATATTATAGAAACGGTAAATGCAAGTGGTAAAGTATATCCCGAAGTGGAAGTGAAAGTAAGTCCGGATATTAGTGGAGAAGTAACCGAGCTATTTGTTAGTGAAGGAGATACCATTAAAAAAGGTCAAATTCTTGCAAGAATTTATGCCGATATTTATTCTACTCAGCGCGATCAAGTTGCTGCAGGTGTAAACCAAGCTAAAGCACAATTGTCTAATTCTAGCGCTAATTTAGTAGGATTGAAAGCGGTGTTAGACAACGCAAAATCAGTGTACGATCGCCAAAAGAAATTAGTGGATGATAAAGTTATTTCTCGTTCAGAATTTGAACAAGCGCAACAGTCTTATCGTACCGCAGAAGCGCAATACAATGCTGCTAAAGAAGGTTTAAAAAGTGGTGAAGCAAACATTCAAGGTGCACAAGCGCAATTGAATAAAGCCAATAAAGATTTATCGCGTACAGTCATTACTGCGCCAATGGATGGATTGGTTAGTTTAATGAGCGTAAAAAGAGGCGAACGTGTTTCTGGTAATAGCTTTAGCATAGGTACCGAAATGATGCGTATTTCTGATATGCGCAGTATAGAAGTAAGAGTTGATGTAGGTGAAAATGATATTCCAAAAGTAAAAATTGGAGATACTGCAATTGTTGAAGTAGATGCTTATAATAATAGAAAGTTTAAAGGTGTGGTATATAAAATAGCCAATCCTGCAACTTCATTATCGGCTTCGTCTTCTAATGATGTTACTAATTATAAAGTGCATATTCGATTATTGCCAGAATCTTATCAAGACTTAATTACACCAAGAAAGAGTTTCCCTTTCCGTCCGGGTATGAGTGCTAGTGCCGATATTCAAACTAAAACAAAATACAATGTTTTATCTATCGCATTAAATGCCGTGACTACTAGGGATAAAAATAACGACAAAGCAACTACTGATAAAAAAGACGATAAAAAAACAGATGCGCCAGCAGTTAAATCAACCTCAACTGATGATGGAATTGAAGAAGTCGTGTTTGTTTTACAGAAAGATAAAACCGTAAAAAAAGTAAATGTAAAAACATCTGTCCAAGATTTAAATAATATTGAAATTGTATTTGGTTTAAAAGAAGGCGACGAAGTAATTACAGGACCATATACTATAGTTAGTAAAATTTTGAAAGAGGGAACCAAAGTTGAAGTGGTTGCCAAAGAAAAATTATACGACGATAAGAAAAAAGACTAGTCTTACATAAATCATTTGTATGCAGTTTGGAATTATTGGTAGTGGAAGTTGGGCTACAGCTATTGCAAAAATCCTTACCGATAATGGCAACTCCATTCATTGGTGGCTACGCAATGAAGAAATGATTGGGTTGATGCAAAAGCGTAAACACAATCCGCAATACCTTAGTTCGGTTTATTTTAATCAGCAACAACTATTTTTAAGCAATGATCTTGCCGAAGTGGTTGCCAAGTCAGATATACTAGTCATTGCAGTCCCTTCTGCCTATACAGAATCGGTATTGGAAGGTTTGCCATCAGATGCGTTTAAAGGTAAAAAAATTATTTCTGCTATTAAAGGCATCTTGCCAAATATTAATGTGTTATTGAATGATTATTTAAGCAATAAATTTCAATTTCCTATTACAGATTATTTTACAGTTTTAGGACCTTGTCATGCAGAAGAAGTAGCTAGCGAAAAATTATCATATCTAACATTTTCTGGCATTGAAGCAGCAATGGTCTTTGATATTGCACGATATTTTGAAACTGAATATATTAATACAGTTGTTAATCAAGATGTAGTAGGGGTGCAGTATGCAGCAGTATTAAAAAATATTTATGCATTAGGCGCTGGCATTGCACACGGGTTAGATTATGGCGATAATTTTTTGAGTGTATATATTGCTAATAGTGCTAACGAAATGAGTCAGTTTTTTAAAAAATTACCTGCCAATTCAAATCCTATCAATAAAGAAATTAATTATACTGCTTCGGTTTATTTGGGTGACTTATTAGTTACCTGTTATTCTTTATATAGCAGAAATAGAACCTTTGGAAATATGATTGGAAAGGGTTATTCTGTAAAAGCGGCACACCTAGAATTGAGCATGGTTGCAGAAGGATACAATGCTAGTAAATGTATTGTTGAAGCCAATAAAACACTCCAAGCCGATATTCCTATTGCCGAAACGATCTACCAAATTTTATGGAAACAATTGCCAGCGGCAGAAGGCTTAAAAAAAATTGAAGGTTATTTGTTTTAGTACTATCTAAAAATTTTATCCAACAAAAAAAAGATCAGAAGCAATTCCATCGGCCATTAGCTTTCCATTATTAGTGAGCACTAAATTGTTGTCAACTAAATTTGCGTATCCTTTAATAAGTAAATTAGAAGATGCTTGTTCAACGATAATAGCAAATGATTCTCCCCAATGATTTCTAATATGTGCAAATGAAAGCCCTTCAAGGGTTCTAAGGCTTGTCATGATATATTCGTTCAGTTGTTGTTCAATACTTAAAACTTCTATCTCAAACGGAACAGTATTTTGCGCCAAACTTTGCAAGTACAAACTATTATTGGCAATATTCCATTGCCTTGTTTTTCCATTAAAGGAATGTGCCGATGGCCCTATGCCTAAATAATCTTTACCCTGCCAATAATTACTATTGTGTTTACTTCTATGTCCGGGCATTGCAAAATTAGAAATTTCATAGTGTTCAAATCCTGCAGTTGCTAACCATTCTAATAATAAAGTAAAATGGTGCGCTTGTTTGTCTGGGTCTACTGCCGCAACTTTATTTTTTTGAATGAGTTTGTCTAGTGCCGTTTTGGGTTCTACTGTTAAAGCATAGCACGATAAATGTGGTATGCCAAAAGCAAGGGCGGTGTCTACATTTTTTTTCCAAGCGGCATCGGTTAATACAGGGCTTCCATAAATTAAATCAATGGTTATATTATCAAACCCAACTTCTTTTGCTAGTTGAATACAATTACTTGCTTGTGCAGCTGTGTGTGCACGATTCATCCAAATAAGGTCAGTTTCATCAAAGGACTGTACTCCAATACTCAATCGATTAATTCCCATCAATTTCCATGCAAGTAATTTGTTGGTATTGATATCGTCTGGATTTGCTTCTAGTGTAATTTCTGCTGTTGGGCTGATAATAAATTGTTTTTTTAAAGCATTTATCAGCTTAGATAACTGTTCAATTGTTAAAATAGATGGGGTGCCACCTCCAAAATATACGGTGTTGATTGTTTCAGATAAATAATCTTTTTGTAATACAATCTCTTTTTCAATCGCTTCCATCATCGGTTCAATCTGGTGGTGCGTGGTTGAAAAATGAAAATTACAATAGTTACATGCCTTTCTGCAAAATGGAATATGTACATAAATACCCGCCATAGTTTACAAAAGTAATTGGTTCAAGCAGCAATAAATCGAAGCTTACAGATATTATTGTGCAACAGACGTGTTTAATGGTGCCAGTTTAATATTTTTGCGTAAATAGTTTGATTGAAGCAGCTACAAATTATAATCTGTTTATTATTCATCACTGGATTTTGCAATGCCCAAGTTGACTCCAATGTCAATGCGCGTCAATTACAATCCATACCTACAGACTCATTGAGTTTGGCGCCTACAGACAGTATTCGTCAGGCTTTTATTTCCGACAGCCTAAGGTTGGATTCTACCAAAAAAGCACAAATCCTTTATATAAAACTGCATTTACCCGACACTACCACCTATCAAAAGTATTTTAGTCATCCATATTTGCCATTTTCAAAATCCGAATTTTTTCAATTTTCTCCAGAGCGAACGCCAATTAATAAAGATGCTATTTTTTATATTTTAGTCGTATTAGTATTTCTATTAGCTGTTATTAGGCTGGCCTTCACAAAGTATTTTAAAAATCTATTCTTACTTATTTTACAAACATCTGTTAGGCAAAAGCAAACAAGAGAGCAATTATTGCAAAACTCCCTTGCCTCAATTTTACTAAATATTTTGTTTTTTATAAGTGGCGGAATTTACATTGCGCTATTCATAGAGCATAAAGCATGGGTAGCTTTACCCTTTTACCAATTAATACTCTATTCAAGTTTTTTACTATTCATTATCTACACAGGCAAATACCTATTTCTTTTATTTTCTGGTTGGGTTTTTCATGTATCAGATGCCACAAGCTCTTATGCTTTTATTATTTTTTTAGTAAATAAAGTACTTGGAATCATTTTAATACCATTTATTTTGGTGTTAACTTATTCGCCTACTCCCCTTGTGCAAGTGGCATTTACTATTTCAGCTGGTGCTACACTTTTATTATTCTTGTATCGCTACTTAATTTCTTTTGGAATTATTAGGCTTAATCTGAAAGTTAGTGCCTTACATTTTTTCTTGTACCTTTGTGCTGTTGAAATACTTCCTTTGCTTTTGATT
>JAPLEL010000226.1 GCA_026391415.1 Bacteroidota bacterium | reverse complement strand
CTATCATTTCTTAAATTTTATTTAATCATTGAAATAGGCTATACCCTATTTCTAAATTAAAAACTTTAACTGTCCGTCGTCAAACCAATGTAGACTTTTGGTTTGACGACGGACAATTAAGAAAACTCCACTTTTTAGTCTACTTTAGATTAACGATTTACAGCAAAATAATTTGCATCATAACTGTCCACATTCTTTAACGACCTATAAACTTATGAGGGATTTTAAAGCCGAATTTTATATCAAAAGTACTGCCGCGTTGATTGGCAGTTTCTTCGAGAATACAAACATTCTTATCGTTAAACACAATGAAGAGGGAAGTATAGGGTTTGTAACCAATAAGTCCTTTGAAAAGTCGTTGCATGAACTAATTGAATTCAATCACATAAAACCATTTCCACTGATGGATGGCGGCCCCGTTGATAGAGAACACCTCTTTGTATTGCACAAGCGACCCGATATCATTGATGGGGGCATAAAAATATCCAATGGTCTTTATTGGGGTGGTAATATAAATCAGGTGATCGAAGCCATCAACACCAGGGGTGCCAATAAACAAGAAATCCAACTTTTTATCGGCTATTGCGGATGGGATTTGGGAGAATTGGAAGCGGAGGTGGAAGAAGGAAGCTGGACAATCAGATAAAATCAACCGATTTGAACCGAATTCAAGGGGTGTTTTCCTAATGCAGTGGGATTTGAAATTTAAGTTATCATAACAATTAAATAAAGGGCTATACAAGGTGGAATATATTAAATATTAAAATATAATAATTACTTTCAAAAGTAAATCACACACTCTATTGCAATTCTAACGCAACAGCTCTATTTAGAATTCTTTTAGCTTCAAACCATTTGAAACAATTAATAAAAAAAATGATCAAAACAATTAAATATTTCAAGAAAAACCGAACGCTATATTTAGCTATAGGTTTTACTATCGTTTTTTTCTTGTACATAAAATACATTTTAGCTCCTTTTAGTAGCTGCTTCAAACTTGATGCTGGAGCAAATTCATTAGGTCTTTCTTTTTCTTACTCTTTAGAAATGGTTCGAAAATTCTTTGAATCAAGGACTCAGGAGCAACTTCTTTGTTATAGCAAATTTCTTCAAATTTGGGACGCAATTTTTGCATTTGTTTATACTTTGATGTATGCATCTTGGATTGTGTACTTTTTTAATAACAAGCGTCTATTATTGATTATTCCTATTTTATGTATGATTGCAGATTGGGCAGAGAATTACGCTGAATTAATTATGCTAAAAACCTATTTAAATTTCAAACAAATTTGAAGGGATTTGAGATATTTTTATACAATGGTTAAGGCTTTTGAAAAAATCATGAAAACCAAAAAGAGCTAATAAAAGGGCCACTTTGTTACAAAATATAAATATTTTTACCATAACTTTATTACATAAATGTGCTAAATTTACCATAACTTTGATACATGTTTAAAAGAAAGCTATTATTAGAACTTGAAAAATGGAGGCAAAATATGCCCCGCAAACCACTTGTAATTAGAGGTGCTAGGCAAGTTGGAAAAACTACACTTGTGAATCAATTTGCAGCGCAGTATGAACAATATATCTATTTAAACCTAGAACTATCAGAAGACAAGAAACCGTTTGAAAATTTCACATCCATTGAGAACTTAATAAACACATTATTTTTTCTTAAAAATAAAACATTAGGTAAAAAAAGTAACACATTAATATTTATTGATGAGATACAAGAAGCGCCAAAGGCTTTAAATATACTTAGGTATTTTTATGAGCTAGCTCCTGAAATTTCTGTCATTGCTGCTGGAAGTATGCTTGAAACTTTATTTGACAAGAACATTAGTTTCCCAATCGGCCGTGTTGAATATAAAGTAATTAGGCCAGTTTCATTTCCAGAATTCCTATCAGCAATTGATGAGAACGCAGCATTAGAACAGTTAACACAAGTCCCATTAGCTGCATTTGCTCAATCAAAATTATTAAGCCTGTTTCATACTTATGCTTTAATAGGAGGCATGCCGGAAATCGTTCAACATTATGCAACACATAAGGACCTTGTAACATTAGGCCCTATTTATGATTCCTTAATAAGTGGGTATATGGATGATGTTGAAAAATATGCAAAAAGTAATTCGCAAGTTTTACATTTAAGACATTGTATTCAAAGTTCATTTGCTCAGGCTGGTAAAAGAATAAAGTTTGAAGGTTTTGGTAACTCAGCCTATAAGTCGCGCGAAATGGGAGAATCATTACGTACTTTAGAAAAGGCCTTACTCATGCAATTGGTATATCCTTCTACAACTGCAACCCTACCAATGGTTCCAGACATAAAAAAATCACCAAGGTTACAAATTTTGGATTCAGGATTATTAAATTACTTTCTTGGAATTCAGAAAGAAATTATTGGTACTGATGATTTAAATAGTATTTACAAAGGAATATTAATTGAACATGTAATTGGTCAAGAATTATTAGCGTTTCAATATAATGCACTAAGTGCGCTGAACTTTTGGGTAAGAGAAAAAAAAGAATCAACTGCTGAGGTTGATTATCTGTTCCAATACGACGGATTGATCATACCCATTGAAGTTAAGTCTGGTAAAGAAGGTACACTAAAATCACTACATAGTTACATGGATATAGCTCCACACAATTTTGCTATTCGATTTTATGCAGGTGCATTAAATATTACAGATGCCATTACTCAAAATGGAAAGCAATACAAAATTCTTAACCTACCATACTATCTAGGTTCTCAAATTGAAAAATATATTGCTTGGTTTATCCAAACAAAAAAAGTCGGCCACTAAAGCCGACTTTCTGAATTCATCTATTATTATTGGGAATATTGTTATTCTCAATAATAACACTGTAGCGAGACCGGGATTTGAACCCGGGACCTCAGGGTTATAAAGATTTTTTGAGAAAACGAAGGCGTTGATTTGTAGTGAGTTATGTTTTGACAAAATCGAAATCGACCGAATTTAAACGATTTGAGGGGGTGTTTCCCTCACGCAGCTTAATTGCGAGGAAAAGTAATTAAAAGCGATAGTATACCTTTAATCAATCCAAAAAGAATTTATAAAAAAACTTATGAGAAATAGAAGATACGTTTTATCCTGCATGATTATTTTGTTAACAGTAGTGTTCTATTTTACTGTAGAAGCACAACAAAAAAATATCCCTAATCGATCTAAATTTTCTGGTGAATGGACAGCCAAAGAGCCAATAAGTATAGGCGGAAATATTTTTTGCTCCTATGTGGAAGGTGATCGTATGAATTCAAAAACAATGAAAATAGTGGAGGATCCAAATTTTCTAACTATAGAAAATCCAAGCCCAGGCGCAAAGTCATTTACAAGCAGGGAGAAGCTGATCATAGACGGTAAAGAAAGCCAAATTAATCATGGCCAAGGAAACGAAAAGAAGTTTAGCGTAAAGTTATCAGCTGATGGACAAACTATGATAATTAAATCAATTGTATACTTTATGACTACTACACCTTACCATGTAAATGTTATGAAAAAAGCATCTACTAACGTAACAGAGGTTTGGAAATTGAGTAATAATGGTAAGTCTATTACTGTTCAATCCATTGCAAAATCAAATATTTGGGATGGCGAGCGTTCCTGGAAGACCGTATTTGATAAAACCAAGTAGTAATAAAAGGTATGATTAATGAAGAACAGTGCAGTAATAAAATGATTGAAATAATTGAGGAAACGAAGTGTGGTCGATTAATTAAGTTCTATTTTTTAAAAAAAATACTTTTTCCTGCAACAAATGTTTGCAACACATTAATGTTTTTAATTTCATCAGGATTTACGAGCAACGGATTTTTATCCAACAAAACCATATCGGCGTATTTATTTTTTACAAAACTTCCAAGCTTGTCTTCGCAATGAAACTGCCAGGCTGCATAAATAGTAAGCGCTTTTAATCCTTCTAGCACAGAAATTTTTTCTTCTTTTCCCAATACAGTTCCACTTTCAGAAGTCCGATTAACAGCTGTGTTTAACAAAAGCAACGGGATACATTGATACATTGGCTGATCTGAATGCAGTGAGAATGGTTGTTGCTGTTGAACAAAAGAGTTGATGGGTAGAATTTTTTCGCTACGCGATTCTCCTAAAATATCATTTTTCAGCGCATCGCCATAATACAAAATATGATTAATATGAAAGCTTGGTGTAAGATTTAGTTTTTTTATTTGGGGCATCAACTCTCTTGGTAAAAGCAAACAATGCTCCAAGCGATTTCTATATTTTTCAATCGGATATTTTTGATTTAATTTTTCAAAAACAGAAACCACTTCTTGAATTGCATTATCACCTTGTGCATGAATAGCAATTTGAAAACCTTTTGATTGCATGAAATCAAAACTTGATAGTAAATCTTCTTGTTTAATAAGTGCTTCTCCGCGATGAAATTCAGGAAGATGAAAACCCTTTTCAGTAAGTTCGGAATGTAAATAGGGTTCTTTCAAATACATAGAACCAATATAGGGCGAGCCATCGTACCAATATTTAAATCCGAGAATTTTATAAAAATCATCGCCATTGTTAACGCTTTCAGGAATTAAAATTTTTGGAGCATCATAACGCAAATAAATAAAGTGACGCACATTAGGTTTCCTTTCTGGAAGTTTTCCAATTAGTTCTAAAAATTTATAAAGAGGTTTAGAGGTGCCGGCTGAAAGATGTTCGTAAAGCATCAAAATATTTTTATTGGCAGCGGATAATCCTAGTGTAGAAATACTGGTTACGCCAACTTTTGCATTTTCAAACATTACATTAGTTACATTTTCCACCAACGATTTTTTGAATACTTCTAATATTTCGACTCTAAAAGATTCAAAAGCTTCTTGCTCTGCAATTAATCCAGTCAGGTTTCCGTCTTTATCTTTTTCAAAATAACTAGATACGGTGGGGTCTTTGGTTTTATTCGTGATCCCTACTTTTTTAAATGCTAAAGAATTTCCATAAAAAGAATGTAAGCTTTGTGAAATCAGCAGCAATGGATTTTTTGGAGAAAGTGAATCTAAAAATTGAATAGTGGGAGAATGTAATCCTTTTGTTAAGATTGGATCAAAACCTTTGCAAATAATCCATTCTCCCGATGGTGTAACCTTTACTTTTTCGTCGGCGACTTTCCATACAGCAGCTGGTGTTTTATGATTAAAGCCACTAATGTCGGTCATTCCATATAGAAAAGAAGACAAGTCATTATGACCGTGTGCATCAAAAAATCCAGGCATTAATGTTTTGCCGTCAAGATTTATTAATTCTGTTTTTGAAGTTTTTAATTTAAAAATTTGATCTTGATTTCCGAGCGCTTCAATTTTACCATCCTTTATAAACATGGCTTCAACAGTTGGCGTTTTATCGTCCATTGTAAGAATTGTTCCTCCATAAAAAATAATATTATTTTTATGCGAATAATCATCAAAAATATAAATACAAATTGAAGTTGCAACTAACAGGAGTAGAACGAAAACAAAAAATAATATTTTCTTTTTCATAATAAAAAAATGATGTTGCAAATCTATGAAAGGCTTGAGTTTTTTGATTTCAATTGTCTAAATAATTAAAATTGTCCCTCGTCAAAACAATGTAGACTTTTGGTCGTAGAGGGTTTCGTTGTTTATAATAATATTCTTTCTTTTTTAAAAATAATAAAATTAATACAATGTTCAATATTCATTAAACGTGAACGTTATGGTTGATCATACTTCGTTTCGGTAAAAAATGACAAAAACCTCACGCAAAACCTCACGTAGCAAAGTACCCAGGATTTAATGTAAGTCTATGATTTTCATGTAGCGAGACCGGGATTTGAACCCGGGACCTCAGGGTTATAAAGATTTTTTGAGAAAACGAAGGCGTTGATTTGTAGTAAGTTATGTTTTCACAAAACCGAAATCAACCGATTTCAGTCGATTTCAGGGGGTGTTTTCCTCACGCAGAGGTGATTAATATTTAAGTTTACTTTTTATATTCATTTAGCCATTTAATTATTACTATATTTTTTACCAACCAGGATTTTGAGATAATCTAGGATTAATGGCAATCTCTTGTAAAGGCACAGGCTCTAAATAATATTTATCTAGCCATCCTAAAGGCACTGGAGAGTTTTTCACATACCCAATAGCTGTACCGCCATCAATTAAAATATTTACATTGGTAATATTGAAGGCAGTATAAATTGGATAATCCGCTTTGTTAATTTTTACACCAAGTTGATAATCATTTAGGTAAGCCCCTTTCTTCCATCTTTTAATATCATTGAATCTGAATCCATCTCCAAACAATTCAATTCTACGCTCCCTTCTAATTTCCCATAAAACAGGATCTACAGTTGGGTCTCTTTTTAAATCGAAATTTGCAGTGATTGCAGATACCACCATATTTGCAACATTTGCTCTTGGCCTTAACTTATTGATTGTTACATCGGCTATAGATTGGTTAAATGCACCTAATTCAAATTGTGCTTCTGCATAATTCAACATGACTTCTTCTATTCTAAATAATGGACAGTCTTGCGTTCCACCATAGTTACTTGCACCATCCATTGGCAACCTATTAAAATATTTCCAATAATAATATCCTAATTTACTCACTGCCTGACTAATAGCAATCGCAGCAGTTGGTAAATTACTTAAAGCAGCAGTATAAGAAGTAAAATGTGGAATATTAGGTATCACATTCCCAGATTTCATATCTTGTGTTTGTGCAAGAAATGGCAATCTTTTATTGATATTACCAGGAATACTATCGTTCATTAATCTAACAAATGCACCACGCTCTGGAATTGCATCGAATGCCCAAAGATTATCTGAATTTGACGCTTGAGCGGTAATGCTTTTATTTATAAATTTAACACTATACGGAGGTGTTACAGTAAAATATAAGCGCCTGTCTCTATTTTTAAATGATTCATACATTGAGTTATCGCCTTGATAAACTGTACTGGTAGAAATAGGACGACCATCCGTACACAAGAAACTTTCAACTGCACTTTTAGGAACATCGCAATTCCATGAAGTACTTGCTGTATAACGGGTAAGCATTGGATTGTTATAAATAGTAGTAATGTACTGCTTGAATAAAATTATACCGGCTTTACCAGATAAATCTTCGGAATTATTTACATCATCGTAACTACTCATTACGCTTGGAAAGCTTGTTAATAATTTTTGAGAATACGTTGCACAAGCAGTTAAATAAGTATTTGCATTACTTAAATTATGGTTCTTTCTCCATGTACCTTCAAATAATCCAAAACGAGATAATAATGCACGAACAACATTTACATTAATAGTATTCGCACCATCACCTGTTGCCTTGATATGGCTTTCCGCCCAAATTAAATTGTTGAGCATATTCATAGCAACGGTATCTCTTGCAGTTCTATTACCATATAAAATTCCAGCAGAGGTATCAGATAGAGAATGTTCTATCCAAGGCACATCTCCAAATGCAGCAATTAAATCATAGTAACGTAAGGCTCTAAAGAAATAGCCTACACTACGCCAATGATCCTTATCAGCTTGACCCATTGAAGATTTATCAATATTATCTAGCATGATATCTACTTTTCGTACATAAGAAAAATCCCATGTAGAAATCTGCAATGAACTAGTAGCATTGCCAGCTGAAGTGGTTGGAAGTTTCGATTGGTTAATATATGAAGACTGTGTTCCGTTACTTATATTATCGGAATTTGAGTTTTCTTGGCTATTAAATGCCGGCGGCATAGTTGCCCCTGAATTACCGAATCCTGCTAAATAATCATACAAACTCCAAGTATAAGTTTGAAAATTTGCATAGGTTACAAAAGCCGTTTCTGTAGTTAACTGATTCAACGGTATTTTGTTTAAAAAATCTTTATTGCAACCAACAATAATTGCAGAAAGAATAAATAATGTTATGATATATTTTTTCATGATATTTTTTTTATAATAAGATTAAATAATATTAAAATGATATACTTAATCCTACGGAAGTTTTACGCATAAATGGATATCCTAAACCCGCTCCTGAGCCCATTGTAGACATATCAGGATACATTCCATCTGGCATATGATGAAACATAAAAGGATTCTCGAAGCTTACATAAAACTGCATTTTATTAATTGCTGCTTTTTTTAACAAATCAGCAGGAAAAGTATATCGCACTGTAATATTTTTCACCCTAGCATAAGCTCCATTTTGCAAGAATTTAGTTTGTGTAATTTGATTATATCCTTGGTTAGGAGTATTTACATTATCTGTATATATTCTGCCATAAAAAGATCCCGTATTTGTTGGAGTCCAATAATTAACTTGGTGCGAATAAAGACCTCCATAAATTAACCACTGGTTTGGAAATGAAAATGTATTATTATTCCATTGGTCTTGCTTTCCAACTCCCGCAATTACAAATGACAAATCAATGAATTTATAAGCTACACTTCCATTAAATCCATATTGATACCTCAATGTATTATTCCCAATAATTTGTAGGTCACCATGGTCTGCCATTGTACCTGCACCACTGGTAATAATTCCATTTTTATCATAATCTACATATACAATATCTCCAGGGCTAGGGGCCTGACCATTTTGTTTGGCTATTCCTGGGTTCAATGTTCCGTTTCGATAACTTGCATTTAAAGTTCCAGAAGCAAAGTCATTGGTATTATAAAATCTATCTGTTGTGTATCCCCAGATTTCTCCCAATTTTTTACCATTGTAAAGTGTTCCGTTTGTAATTACGTTTTGCTTATTATTCGCGTTAGTAACTTCAGATTCATATCAAAAAGATTTGCTCCTAATGAATAACTAAACTGACCTATTTTATCTCTCCAATTCAATTGTAATTCAAATCCAGTTGTTCTTAGAGATCCAGCATTTTGTAGTGGTGCACCTGTGCCTAATAACGCTGGTAATGGGGTTGGATTAGAGGTTAAGATATCTTTAGTGTCTCTCTGGTACCAATCGTAACTACCAGTAAGTCGATTTTTAAAGAATCCAAAATCAATTCCATAATCTTTTGTTTCAACAGTTTCCCACGTAAAGCTATTACTAACTAATGGTGGTGTATTTAACGTTCCAACTTGCGTACCTCCATACAACCAGTTTGGAGTATATGAAGTCATA
Organism: Bacteroidota bacterium; assembly: GCA_026391415.1. GTDB lineage: Bacteria > Bacteroidota > Bacteroidia > Chitinophagales > Chitinophagaceae > Sediminibacterium. The sequence goes on along the minus strand of JAPLEL010000226.1, from coordinate 1,760 downwards.
CCTCCAAAAAACTGATAGTCTCCAATATTTTGATTACCAACTGTTCCTAATGAACCTCTCAATTTCAATTCGCTCAATACAGGTTTAATAAAATTCATGAAGTCCTCTTCTGTTATTCTCCATCCTGCAGAGACAGACGGGAAGAATCCCCATCTACGACCATCAGGAAATTTAGAAGATCCATCATTCCTACCATTTACCTGAAATAGGTATTTATTTTTATAATCATAATTCAAACGTCCAAACAAACCACGTGTTGAATATTCTAAATAGTTGTCATATCCAGTTAAAGGAATTAAACCTGTTGTACCTGAAATAGATGGAAGATTTGCATTGATTGACCCTGAAGATGTTTCGGAAGCAATTTCATAATGACTACTCTCTTGGTTAAATCCACCAGTTAATGTAAAATTATTTTTACCTATTGATTTAACATAAGTAGCAAATAAATTAATGGCTTTATAATCAGTTGAAGAATTGGCTTTTGTAAATTTATCTGCACCAATTGTCATAGCAACATAAGTAAATTGATTTACAAAACCTCCAGCCCTTTTATCGTATGAGGTTGATAAATTCCTTGCATTATCAATAGTATACTCCCCTGTAATTGTTAACCCTTTTAAAGGCTTTAAAATAGTACGAGCAGTAATTCTAGCGATATCATTTCGAACTATATTAGGAGCCGATGCCATTATTAAATTTTTAGAAGTTGCCATCAATCCTACCACTGTTGGAATAGAATCTAAAGCTATTACCGATGGCGAAGTAGTTGCATCTGAAAACGCTCCTGTATTAAAAGGAGTTGTTGAAGTTGAACTAGAATATCCTGCATCTAATTGAGCAGTCATCCAAGGCGTAATATCAGATGAAACAAGTGATTTAATATTGTATCGCTTATAATTATCTTGTTTTGAAGTAGGCACCATAATGCCATCTTCATTTGTTGTTCCTAATGATATTCTATACGTTGTTTTATCTGAACCACCGCTTAAAGCAAAATTGTGCATTTGTTGAAATGCTGAATTGCCTAGTAATGCTTTTATAGCATCAGTTGGCGCTAGTTGATAGTAAACACCACCCGAAACGGTATTACCACTTGGATATAAATCAGGAGTTGCTTGATAGGTATTTAGCAACTGCATCCAAGTAGTTAAATTTTGATTGCCTACATATGCAGGTGTCATTCCACCATCTATCCAAGATTGTACTTGTTGAATAGGTGTTGCCTTAGTAGGCAAATTAGTTGGATTTGCAAACACCAAATTATTATTATAAGTAAATTGTGTTTTTTGATTTTTGTTACCTTTTTTAGTCGTAACAAGCACAACTCCAAATGCAGAGCGCGCACCATAAATTGCTGCAGAACCAGCATCTTTTAATACTGTTATTGATTCTATATCATTAGGGTCTATCAAATTCAATGCGCCATTAAATGGCACATTGTCTAATAAAATAAATGGTGCCCCTGTATTGATTGATGAGGTAGCAGAAGTTCCAAAATCTGTTCCACCACGTATATTAAAACTAGTTGATGCACCAGGCTGTCCTGAACCAATTGTAACTTGTAAATCAGGAATGACACCTTGTAATAATGAGCCAGTTGAAGAAACAGGTCTACTCCCTAGAACATCCTCCATTTTTATAGTAGATACAGAACCGGTTATATTAGCTTTTTTTTGAGTGCCATAACCTACAACGACTACTTCATCTAGTTCCTTTTTTAATGGAGTAAGTTTAATGTCAAGCGTTGCAGTTGTTGT
>JAPLEL010000111.1 GCA_026391415.1 Bacteroidota bacterium | reverse complement strand
GATTTCTTAACTGGTGTTTTAAATTCTTTTACTGCATGGAAAATGGGTGCTACACAAAACTTTACTGGTGATATGTTATGGAATATTAATGACGTATTATTAGTTGGTGGTGCTTTTTTAAATGTAGCATGGGGTTTAGCGATTTTGTATATCAATCTTGCTATCTACCATTTCTTATATAGCATTGTTTCCAATTTTATCAAATGGATCCAAAGTCCTTCACTTCCAATTTCAATGAAAACTAAATAATAGAAAAGTTTATATTTTTAGTTGAGCCCTGCTTCGAGTTTTCGAAGCGGGGCTTTTTACTTTAAGTTGCAAATAAAATAGTATTTTTAAATGCTTTAAAAATAGATCTATGAAACATATACTTTTCTTATTCATGTTGGCATTTTCAATTTCATTGATGGCGCAACAAACTCAAAAGCCACCCTTGCATGGAAAAAATTGGATGGCCATCACAGGCAAGCCCTTGGCCGCTACTGCAGGAGCTAAAATTTTTGATCGTGGTGGAAATGCAGTAGACGCTGCTTGTGCTATGTTGGCAGCCACTTGCACTATGTGGGATGTGTTAAGTTGGGGCGGAGAAACGCAGGCTTTAATCTACAACCCTAATACCAAGCAAGTCATTGCCATCAATGCGATGGGCGTTGCACCTACTGGAGCAACACCTGCTTTTTTCAAATCGAAGGGATATAATTTTCCACCTGAGCTAGGCCCCTTAGCAGCAACGACACCTGGTACACCAGGTGGTATATGTTTTATGTTGTCGAAGTATGGCACCATGAGTTTGAAAGAAGTATTGGCCCCTGCGATGGAATTGGCAGCAGGCTATCCCATTGATGCACAAACGGCTAATAGCATTGAAAAAGGAAAAGACAAAATTAAACAATGGCCTTACAGTAAAAAAGTATTGTTACCGCATTTAGTACAAAAAAGAGAAGCACCCGAAGCAGGAGAGATTTTTGTACAAGAAGATTTACTCCACACTTTAGAAAAAATGGTGGACGCCGAACAAGATGCATTGAAAAAAGGAAAGACAAGAAAAGAAGCCATCGCCGCTGCTTACGATAGATTTTATAAAGGAGATATTGCAGCCGAGTTTGTGAGAGGTGTGCAAGAACAAGGCGGCTTGATTACCAAAGAAGATTTGGCGAATTGGCAACCTGTGGAAGAAGCCCCAACACATATCAATTATAAAGGTATTGAAGTATATAAATTACAATCATGGACACAGGGTCCCGCTTTATTGCAAGCCTTAAACATTTTAGAAAACTTTGATTTAAAAAGTATGGGCTATAATTCTTCACGATACATTCATACAGTCTATCAAGCAATGAATTTAAGTTTTGCAGACCGTGATTTTTATTATGGAGATCCTCGCTTTGCTATCAATCAACCCATGAAAGGATTATTAAGCAAAGAATATGGAAAACAAAGAGCGAGTGAAATAAATTTTGTGGCGAACAATCCAAATGCAGGTCCGGGCGATCCTTATCCATTTGAAGGCAAACAAAATCCTTTTTTAGATTTATTAAAATCAAGAGGGTATAAATCCAATTCAGACAGCAGTAAATCAAAAACTAATTTTTTACCTGCCCATGATGCCATTGTGGCCAATGAAAATAATAATTTGCCTG
>JAPLEL010000303.1 GCA_026391415.1 Bacteroidota bacterium | reverse complement strand
TTTGAAAAAATAGATTTTGAAAAATTTCGTCAAAGTTTTTAAAAATTACTTGAGTTTTAACCCTTACAAATGTCCTTTTAGAAAAACCTGTTCCGAAAGCGTTATTAAAATAACAAACAAACGGCTCCTAAATTTAGGAGCCGTTTTCTTTTAGAGGGTATTAGGATATTGGATTTTTATTTCCCTCTTTCTAAAATCATATAAAATCCTTCAATACAAGCAAGGATCATTAGAATGTTGTAAACTACTAATTGCCTTTTATTAGGGCTGCCAATGATAATTGAAAAATTCTTTTTTTCAAAAAAACTTGGCTTGAATAATAAGTAAATTATTCTAGCAAAAGATATTAGGCCATTTACTAAAATGAAGGATAAAAAAAGAAGATCAGCAATGAATTTAAATTGATTCACTTGTAGTGATTTAGGTTATTTTATTTTTATCAGTTTTAATACAGCTAATACCAATTTGGCAATAGTTCCATTTTTATTAAGGATATTAGTTACATAATAGCCAAATAATACAGGTATAATTATCTCAAAATCAGGAAAAAACAATTTTGACAAAATTGTACCAACTAATGAAATTGAAAACCAAATGAATGTTTCGATTGAAAATATCTTTTTCATTAAATTATTAATCCGTTTATATTAAAAATTGAAATAGCAGAAAAGCAATTGCAATTATACCATATACAATGAATAATTTCCAAGACGCTAGTTTGTATTTGATAGAAAGAAATACAACTGCAGATGAAATTAAAATTGATATAGGACCTGTTACATATTTTATATTTCCTTTAAATAATCCAAATTCAGCGGCAAGTTCTATCAAAATAAAATTGATAATTAATAGAGATATAATTATTCTCCTTTTTTGCTTTTTTTCTATTGAAATCGTTTCCATGATTTTTTTTACAAGGTTTATTTAGTTAAAATACCATATATCAAAAATGACATTCCAATTAATAAAATAATTAAGTAATAAAACTTCTTATTTGTTTTTTCTTTTAATACTAAATTGAAGATTACAAAAACAAATGAAATGCTTGCAATAGTTAAGCCCGAAATTATAAATGGCCAACTATGACTATTGTATATTACAAGTAGCATACTAAATACGCCTAAGCCAATAAAGGTTAATGCTGAATTTTTGTTTGTCATTTTAATTACGGACTTCATAAGGAGAAATATTTTCTAAAATCTATTTTTTATATCATAATGCTTACTTGAAGGAGTTTCTATTTATTATAAACTTTCGAAAAGAAAAGTAAATAAATGCACCTAAAATTGGAAAAAATAGAACAAGTGCTCTGTAATTTACTTTAGTGTATTTATTTTTAAATTCCGATGTATTGATATCATAGAATGCATATCCAATAAGTATAATTTCTATAACTAAAAGAATGAAAAATGGTAACATATAACAATGAAATTTAAAGTTGCTAATAAGAATATTTCTAAAAATTACCTATATCATGAATATCCATACTTTGGGTATTTTAATTATTCAAGCTTTATTTAAATGTCTTTACCCATAATGAATTTTACTATTTTATAAATCATTTCTTGTGTTATTATTTTATTCGAAACGTAAATAGCTATTAAAATCGATACTATAATACTAGCTTTAGGTAAGCACAACTTTGCAATAATATACAACACAAACGTAAGAAAAAATACCAAAAAGTGTTGAGTCCTATTTGTCATTATTTTCATTTTAAATATCGATAATTAAGAGAAGAAATTAACCGCAATTTCTGCAGCTAATGCTATTGAAGAAACAGTAATTGCAGTACCTAATCCAGACACAGTTCCTCCTGCTAAGCCGCCAAGAACTGCTCCTAACCCAGCAGTAATTCCTGCAGAAGCGATTCCTGCAGTTAAGCCTCCAACTAATGCGCCAATATTTATTCCAGCTGGAAAGCCCGCCATGAATGCAGAAACATCTGCAACGGCTACGTTGTGGTAATCAATTTTATTTAGTGGGGTAGTTTGAAATTCATTTACTTTATTAATTTTTATCAAATACGCATTATCAGATTTAATTAACTGGTCAATCCGATTTTTCCATATTATTCCTTTTTCACTATTCCAATAATTAACTGAGTGTTCAGCTAAACTTAAGGTACATAAAATATAAACGATTTCATTATCGTTTAAACTAACTAATGCTTCATTTTTTAAAACATTTATTTTCTGAAGTTGTTCCTCATAATTAGGTAATGACAATGCCATGTCTAATTTTTCGATTATACTAAATTGATTTTGAGTGAGTTTTTTTTGCAATTCAAAACGATTTATAATTATTGATTTAGACTTGACTGCTGCTTTTATTAGTTCTCTTTTTTCAGGTGTAAATAATTCCATACGATTATCTTTTGAAAACTTAGACATAGGGCTTTCATCAAAAACATATTTGGTTGCAGCAATCAAAACATCATTGTAATTAGAATTGATTTTATTAGCAAATGTTTGCGAATAAACAAAGTCAAGCCCTTTGTTATGTTCTTCGCCAATAAAATCAAAAGTAGTGGATGTAATTTTCAATATCTCTTTTCTTGTTTCTTGATCTTTATTTTTATAACAACTAGTAGAAAAAAGGGTAACACAAATTAATAGTATAAATATTGAGTAGTTCTTCATAAAATAATATATTAAAATTATACTCCTGTCTCTCGCCTTGGAGATTAATATTCAGCGGTTGATTTACTTGCTTATACTGCAAGGCTCCAGTTTCGAGTGTTTTCACTCTGGTCTGTAGTACAACACCAAATTTGTCTGCGTGCAAATCAACGTCCTTTTTTATTTTAGCTTGTGGCCTACAGGCTAGGTAAAAAAATAGACTAAAATCCATTCTGCGCTAGTGCATGGGCATAAAAGTACAGTACCGATTCTCGGTTAAAAAACCCTATTTTTCTTTTAATTAATGGTAATTAAACGGACTAGTAAATTCAATAAAAATTAAAGCGGCTGCTTTCCTTCGGCCAAATCTTTTATTTCGTCCGATAGTATTATGGCAACCTTTTTAGTTGGAACCATATTTGAATAATGGAGCATTCCAAGTGCAATTTCTAAAGCTTGAATGGATTGGTATTTTCTGAGCGTTCCTTTTAAAAATTGGTTCAACCATCCAAAGACAAGAACGGCTATTTTTTCGCCAGCTCGGTGTTCTTTTCTGTCTCCGGTAATGAGTGCGGGTCTAAAAAAACCAAGACTGTTATATCCTATGGCACTAATTTCTTTTTCCATAGCTGCTTTTACTTGGTTGTAAAAAACGAAAGATTTTTCACTAACCCCCATGGAACTAATCACTAAAAACTGTTGACTGCCTGCTTGGTATTGTAGTTGCGCAAATTTCACAGGGTAACCTTGGTCTACTTTTTTAAATGCTTCTTTCGATCCTGCTTTTTTTATAGTGGTGCCCAAACAGCAAAAAACAGTGGTAGCATCTACCGTTCCTTGGTAGGTATCAAAATCAATTATGATTTCCTTTAATTTAGGATGTACCATTCCCAAAGGCTTTCTATTATAGGCGTAAACAGTATGATAGGCTTCGCTTTCAAGCAATAATTGTAACAAATGTGATCCTGTTAGGCCGCTGGCGCCAATGAGTAATGCTGATTTTTGTTGCAAGGTTTGATTTTTTACAAAGCTATGGATTAATACTATTTTGTAGATTTGATAAGTATGGCGAACGATAATTTAAATAATACACCCGAAAATCTAACTCCAGCCGATAAGGAGTTTGAAAATACCATCCGCCCAAAAGAGATTGACGACTTCTCTGGGCAGCCTCAATTGATTGAAAATTTAACCATTTTCATTAAAGCGGCTAAGCTTCGTGGCGAGGCCTTAGACCATGTATTGTTTCATGGTCCTCCCGGTTTAGGAAAAACTACTTTAAGCAGAATTGTGGCTAATGAATTGGGCGTAAATATTAAAGAAACATCTGGTCCGGTTATTGAAAAGCCAGGCGATTTAGCAGGATTGCTAACAAACTTGCAACCCAATGATGTATTGTTTATTGACGAAATTCATCGGCTAAGCACAGTGGTTGAAGAGTACCTCTATGCCGCAATGGAAGATTTTAGGATTGATATTATGATTGATACGGGCCCAAATGCGCGTAGTATTCAAATTAACCTGAATCCATTTACACTGGTGGGTGCAACTACCCGAAGTGGATTGCTTACTGCGCCTCTATTATCGCGTTTTGGTATTAAATCTAGGTTGGAG
>JAPLEL010000062.1:7400-12883 GCA_026391415.1 Bacteroidota bacterium | reverse complement strand
AGGGAGATAATTATTTAAACCTACTACAAATCAAAAGAGGCTGAATCAATATTGATTCAGCCTCTTTTGATTTGTAGTAGGTTTAAATAATTATCTCCCTGAAACCCCTGGTACCACTGCTAAACTTTCATTGCCAGTTTCGTTAACCGATTGTACTGCAAAAAAATAATTGTCTTTTGAAAAGGGAAGTAAATATTCTTTTTCAGTTGTAAAATATTTTTTCTGCCAAAAAGCACTGGTTGTTTCGCGTTGTAAAATATAATATCCTTTTACATTACCTGATTTAGGTGCTTGCCAAGTGATATATGAATTATTAGAAAGATTTTTCACTTCAATTTTAACCGATTCTGGCATGGCAGGCGCTTTTGCTAAATTGGCTAAATTGGCCAAGTTCATGGCGGTATTTTTACGCAAATATTCAAAGTCCATAAATTCTGGAAGGTCTCCATACTGAATGCCATTTTCCATTTTTACATCTTTGTGTTGGTGGTTGTAGTTTTCATTCATTTCAGAAATTCGAACTGCAGCAAAACCATTTTCTACATAAGGTAAATGGTCGCCACCTCTTAAGAATCGGTCATTTCTATATACCAATACCAATTCTAAATTTTCTACATAACGTTCGCCAATTTCTTTTACATAACGCGCTAATTGACGCGCTTTTCCGTCATTCTCTAAACCCATTTGTCTGATTTGTTTGGCAGATTTTTCTGTTTCAAAAGCAGGCAATCCTTCGCTAAAAACGCGCACACGGGTATTGTCAATAATATTGGTTTCGTTGCTATTATTGCTACCCATAATATCGTTATTCAATACTGCTTGAATATTCCAGTTTTCTTTTTTTGCTTTATTAGCCATAAAATAAGCACCCAATAAACCCTGTTCTTCGCCACTAACGGTTACAAAAATAATGGTGGCCGGAAAACTATGTTGGCTCATAATTCTAGCGCATTCTAATACAGCAGCAGCGCCACTTCCATCGTCATTGGCGCCTGGTGCATCACCAACGCCATCAATAGGGCTGCCACGCATATTATCGAGGTGCCCGCTTATTAAAAATAGGCGATTGTCATTAGGGTCAGTGCCTTTTAGTGTGGCTACTACATTTCCTAGTAGCGTTGGTGCAATTACACGTTTATTGTCGGGCATTAAAGTAGTAGTATCAATCATGGCGGTTAGTCTGCCACCTGAGCTTTTAGCAAAACTGTTGAATTTATTTAACACCCAATTTCTGGCTGCTCCAATTCCACGCTTGCTATCGGTTCCTGAACTTAGTGTATTTCTTGTGCCAAATGCCACCATTTGTTGAATATATAATTGCACAGAATCTTTAGAAACTGCTTTAATCATTTGTGCAATTTCTGGATCTCTATTAATGGTTGTTTGTGCTTTTGTATTGTTTAAAATAAATAGTAAAACAAGTAATGCTAAACCGATTTTTTTCATAGTTTTTATTTTTATATAGGCTGCTTAAAATTATTAATAATTGTATTTATCCTTCCATTTATCTTTTAAAAAATTGCGTAATTCATTTTCCCTTGCGTTATTCCCTGGCGTATAAAACCTTGTGCCAATAAGAGGGGCAGGCAGGTACTCTTGGTTAATAAAATTGCCTTCTCCTAAATGAGAATACTGGTAATTTTTTCCATAGTTTAAATCCTTCATTAACTTGGTAGGCGCGTTGCGAATATGCAATGGCACTGGTTGGTCTCCAAATTGCTGTACCGCTTTTTGGGCTTCAGTTATGGCTACTACGGCTGCATTGCTTTTTGGCGATGAAGCCATATAGGTAACGCATTGTGCCAAAATAATCCTGCTTTCTGGATAGCCTATTTTACTCACAGCATCAAAAGTGTTGTTGGCTAATAACAAAGCATTTGGATTGGCATTGCCTATGTCTTCACTAGCAAAAATCAGCATGCGTCGGGCAATAAATTTTACGTCTTCACCTCCTTCAATCATTCGGGCCAACCAATACATGGCACCGTTTGGGTCACTACCACGCATGCTTTTTATAAAGGCAGAAATAATATCGTAATGCTGTTCCCCTTGTTTGTCGTAGAGTGCAATTTTATTTTGCGCAATATCCATCACAGCCAAATCGGTAATACTATTTTCTGCGCCTGTTTTTTTATTGGAATTATTAATTGTTTCACTAACTAATTCCAATAAGTTTAAGAGCTTTCGTGCATCTCCGCCAGAAATTCTAATCAGCGCTTCAGTTTCTTTTAATACAATATTATACTGAGCAATGATGCTGTCTTTTGCAATAGCTTGCGCTAATAATTTAATTAAATCAGTTTCGTTTAAAGCCTTTAACACATAAACTTGACACCTGCTGAGTAAGGCGCTATTTACTTCAAACGAAGGATTCTCGGTTGTTGCACCAATTAATGTAATAATTCCTTTTTCAACAGCCCCAAGTAGTGCATCTTGCTGGCCTTTATTAAATCGATGGATTTCATCAATAAATAAAACTGCACCCGATTGTTGGGTTGCGGCTTCTATAATTTCACGAATTTCTTTTACACCACTACTAATGGCGCTCAATTGAAAATAAGGCACTTGTAAATTATGGGCAATGATATTGGCAATGGTTGTTTTGCCAACGCCAGGAGGACCCCATAGAATCATGGATGGAATACGTCCGCTTTCAATAGCATTGCGCAAAATACTTCCTTTGCCTGTTAGGTGCTCTTGTCCTATTAGGTCGTTAAGTGTTTCTGGCCGAATTCGTTCTGCTAATGGGGTTGTTTGATTCACTGTTGTAAAGTACAAAAAAAATGCAGATGCTATTTAAATAGCCTTACTATTTGTATAAATTTAGGCAGGATCTTTTGGCAAAAATAGGTATGCGTATTGTTTTAATAGTTTAAAACAGATAGACAAATGCGCCAAAAGTATTGCTGAAAAGAAAAAGAAAAAATAAGAGATGCTCCGCATGACTTTAACAAAAAGTGCAGGGGTAAATTCTGCTGGTAATTTTGTTTGGGTGTCTAAGAACTTATCAATAATGGTTTTTAGTTCATTATCACCCATATAAAACATACTCAAAGAATTCATTAAAAACATAAATGATAAAAATAAACTTACATATGCATTCACTCTAATCCAATCCTTTGTAGAAGCGGGTGCTGGAATATTATATTTAACATGTTTGGTAATAAAAAACAAACTGGCAAATACATAAATGCAAAATCCACCAACTAAAAACACAGCAAATAAAAATGCCGGATTAGCAAGTGCGCTTAGTAATAAAATAATATCCATTAGTCCAAAAAGAATAGCAAATGGCAATAAAATAAAGGTCAGAATTTTAAAAATGGTTAACTGCTGCATAAATCAATGGGTCTATTGTTGTTGTTGTCCTGCAAAAGTATCGATAATTATTTCAGGTGCATCTGATCCTTCTTGTTTTTGTAATTTAACATCTGTAATTTCTTCAAAAACTTGTCCGTCTTCGTAACCAACCGATACATATACCGACAAAGACTGTTTAGCTGGTCCTTTAAACGTTCCTTTAGCGGGTGTGCAATCGCTGAAATCGCGTCCTACGGCTAGTTTTACGTGGTTATTGGTAGCCCAAACATTATTAGTAGGGTCAATGCCAATCCAGCCATGGTGGGGGATATATGCTTCTACCCAAGCATGTGTAGCACCTTCGCCGCGCATACCGTTTTTATTAGGACAGATATAACCGCTAACATATCTAGAAGGAATACCAATCATGCGTAATAATTCAAGCATCACGTGTGCAAAATCTTGACAGACCCCCGCTTTTTGCGCCACTATTTGATCTACGGTAGTTTCAATTGTAGTGATACCTTTAATATAAGTGAAGTCTGTAAAAATAAAAGCACAACAGTCTTTTACAATATCTAGTACTGTTTTAGTAGGTTGATAAAAACTAGTAATATACGATTGCATTGTTGCTAAAGAATTGGAAGGAGCTGTTCTTACCAATTCTAATAAATGCAAATCGTTTCCAATAAAATCAGGTATGTCTTTTACATAAGAAGGAAAACTAATATTTGGCAATGCAAGGGCCGCTGTACGAACGGTTAATTTACTTTCAATAATCATTTCACGATGTGGTGCCATTAAGTTAAAACAACCGGTTTTATTGCCCCAATAGTCAATATAGGTAAGGATTTCAGGCTGACCTGTAATTTTTATTTCGTGAAATAAAGTTTCTTGATCTGGAGAAATAAAAGGAAACACTTTTATTTCATTTACACTTTCTTTAACCGGTCTATCGTATTCGTATTTTGTAATATGATGTATTGTAAAAACAGCCATTCAATTTTTTTTATGAATAAGAGAAATAGGTTCTGCCTAATGTACGGCTGAATTCATTTAAATCTTTGCGAACAGTAACCAAGTATTTTTCTAACCCTTCTCTTTCTACAATTTCAAGGTCTGCATATTTTACAGAACTTTGTAATCGGCCAAAAGACCTTTTGAGTTCTTTACTTCCTTCAACAGGGTTAGAGGCCGCAATATCGGTTAAATATTTGTTAGCCCTGTCTAAAGCATAATATACTGATCTTGGGAAGTTATTGTCGAACAACAATTGTTGCACCACATTGTAGTTGTGGTCTTGCGAACTATAATTTTTTAGGTGCAATTCATAGCCAGATAATGCCAACAATAAACCACGCCAATAAATAATATCTTGTTCGTTTTTAAAATCGAATTCCACCTCCTTAAAAAAATAGTGTGTAAACTCTGCCGTTAATAAACAACGTTCGGTGTATTTGCCCATGTTCATATAATTCCAACTTTGTCCGCGAGGCATGGTGCTATCAGTAATGCCACAGAACTGGTCACTTGTATTAATGAATTTATCAATCACAACAATGGCTTCGGGTCCGGCTAATTTTTTGGCCAAACCAGGTTGATTAACTAAATGATAAATTTGATTCACTTGCTCCCAAACCTCTTTGGTTATTTGGTCTTGAACGCCTCTTGCATTTTCTCTAGCTCGGTTGATAATTACTTTAAATGAGTTTTGATTCTTGGCATCCAATAACAAATATTGTAGTGCTGCAGTATTGTCTTTTTTTAAATCTTCAATCGCTTCATTAGATAAGGAGGTGAATATTTTTAATGCCGGTTGCCATGTCATACTATTTGCCTGTACTTTGTCGAAAGATAAAATATAACTGGTTTTCATTAAACGAAGCATTCCATCTGCGCGTTCCATGTAACGGTTAAGCCAATATAATGAGTCTGCAATTCTACTAAGCATGTGTATTAAATTCTGGTTCTATAAATCAATTTAATTTCTTTTTTCTTTTATGTTGTTGATATGTCTATTACCCATGTGTCTTTACTACCTCCACCTTGCGATGAATTAACTACTAAAGATCCTTCTCTTAGTGCTACACGTGTTAATCCGACAGCTACAATTTTTATGCCACTTGGTTCACACAAAGCATAAGGAAGTAGATATACGTGTGGGGGTTGCAATTTGCCATCAA
>JAPLEL010000062.1:0-7392 GCA_026391415.1 Bacteroidota bacterium | reverse complement strand
TTAAACAAGGAACAGTAGATAGTTGAATAATGGGTTGCGCAATAAATCCTCGGGGATTCGCCAAAATATTTTCTTTTGCTTTTGCAAGATCGTCATCGCTTGCACTATTGCCCATTACCATTCCATAACCACCCGATTGATTGGTTTCTTTAACAACCATTTTATGCATATTCTCAAAAACATGGGTGCGTTCTTCCACATTATTCATTTGGTAAGTAGGAATATTTGGAAGGATAATTTCTTCGTTCAAATAATACTTAATCATTGCTGGAACATAAGCGTAGACTGCTTTGTCGTCGGCAACACCATTGCCCAATGCATTAACGATGGCTACATTTCCTTTGCGGTAAGCACTAATTAAACCAGGCACACCCAACGCGCTATCCGGACGAAATACCAATGGGTCTAAAAACTCGTCATCAATCCTTCTGTAAATCACATCAACCTGCCTTAAGCCAGCAGTTGTTTTCATATATACTTTGTGGTTGTCAACCAGTAGGTCTCTGCCTTCTACTAATTGAATGCCCATTTGCCTAGCCATAAAAGTATGCTCGAAATAAGCAGAATTATACATGCCTGGCGTAAGTAATACCACTGTTGGATTGGCAATTTGTTTGGGTGCAAATGCATTTAAATTATCGTGCAATAACAACGGATAATTATTAATCGTTCGAACATTACTTTCAGACAATAAATTAGGAAATATACGCTTAGTAACTTCTCTATTTTCTAGCATGTATGATACGCCAGAAGGGGTTCTTAGGTTATCTTCTAAAATATAAAAAGTACCATCTTCGCCCCTAATTAAATCAATGCCAGCAATATGAACATAAATATCAAAAGGCACTTGAATGCCAAAAACTTCACGTGTAAAATGTGGGCAAGACGCAATTAATTCTGCAGGGATAATGCCGTCTTTTATAATTTGTTGGTCGTTATAAATATCCTTTAAAAAAAGGTTTAAAGCGGTTAGTCTTTGCTTAATGCCTTTTTCAATATGGTCCCATTCTGTTCCAGTAATAATACGCGGAATAATATCAAATGGAAAAATTCTTTCAATCCCCTCGTTATCGCTATAAACAGTGAAAGTAATACCCTGGCTCATAAAAAGTTCACTAGCCAATTTGTGCTTTTGCTCAAGGTCGTTTAGGTTCAGTTTACTTACCGTGTCGTAGATGGAATTGTATTGTTGGCGAATACCTTCAATCGCTTTCATTTCATCCCAAATATGCGGCGAAGTTGGGTATTGGTTAAAGAGAATATCTCCCGTCATAAACAATTGATTGTATGGTCAGTTACAAAAAAAAAGTTGCTTGCTAGCCCCGTTGGGTCAGCAAGCAACTTTTCTAAATTAAGGAATTATTACCATGAATTGCTATGATTTTTTAATGGGCCAAAAAAAACGTTTTTCTAGGGTAAGAAAAACGCTCTTCATTTTAAAATTATTTAGTGTTATTGTAAATCTAATTTGATTTGTAATTCTGTAAATTGTTTGTCATCAATGGTGCTTGGGGCATCTAACATCACATCGCGTCCACTATTGTTTTTAGGGAAAGCAATAAAGTCACGAATACTTTCACTGCCACCTAAAATAGAACAAATACGGTCAAATCCAAAAGCCAATCCACCGTGTGGAGGAGCACCATATTCAAAAGCACCCAATAAAAATCCAAATTTATGATTGGCTTCTTCTTCGCTCATACCAAGGGCTGCAAACATTTTCTCTTGCAATTCTCTTTGATAAATTCTAATAGATCCTCCGCCAATTTCGTTACCATTCATTACCATATCATAAGCATTGGCTTTAATATTAGAATAGGGATGTTCTAGATATTTAGCAGCATCTTCAATTAAAGGGTTGTTGTTAATCATCACTTCAATTTCGTCTGGTTTAGGCGATGTGAAAGGATGGTGACGTGCAACCCAACGATTGTCGTCTTCGGCATATTCAAACAATGGGAAATCCATTACCCATAATAATTTAAACTCATCCTCTTTTCTAAAACCTAATTTTTTACCTAATTCAAGGCGTAATTCGCTAGTAGCTTTGCGGGTTCTCTCTTCTCTTCCTGCTAATATTAACACCAAATCACCGGCTACAGCACCTGCTGCATTGGCAATGGCTTTTAGTTTTTCTTCTGGATAAAATTTATCTACACTGCTCTTGTAAGTGCCGTCTGCATTGCATTTGATGTACACCAAACCCATCATGCCTATTTGAGGGCGCTTTACCCATTCTGTAAGTTCATCGGTTTGTTTGCGTGTATACTCACTACAACCAGGGGCTGCAATGGCTAAAACAGTTTCTGCATTATCAAATACACCAAAGCCAACATCATTAATTAGTTCACCAGTTGCTTGAATTTTTCCAGCTTTTAAAAAGGCCGATTTAAGGTTGGCAATTTTCATCCCGTAACGAATATCGGGTTTGTCATTACCGTATTGCCACATAGCATCTTCCCATGTCATGCGTTCAACAACCTCTGTATAATCTATATTTTTAACGTCTTTAAAAATGCGTTTGATTAATCCTTCAAACATATTTAAAATGTCTTCTTGCTCTACAAAAGCCATCTCGCAATCAATCTGCGTAAATTCTGGCTGACGATCTGCACGAAGGTCTTCGTCTCTAAAACATTTTACAATTTGATAGTATCGATCGTAACCACTTACCATCAACAATTGCTTAAAGGTTTGTGGAGATTGCGGTAGCGCGTAAAACTGTCCTGGATTCATTCTAGAAGGCACTACAAAATCTCTTGCACCTTCGGGAGTTGATTTAATTAAAAAAGGCGTTTCAATATCCATGAAATTATTTTCATGCAAATAATTTCGGGCCGAACGATTTACTGCATAACGCAATTCTAAATTTCTTTTCACTGCATTTCTGCGTAAATCTAGGTAACGATATTTCATGCGTAAATCGTCTCCGCCATCAGTATCATCTTGAATGGTAAAAGGTGGTACTGCTGATTTATTTAAAATCTTAAAACTGCTAATGGCAATTTCAATTTCTCCGGTTGGAATATGGGTATTTTTATTGCTTCTCTCTGAAACTTTTCCAGTTGCTTGAATGACAAATTCGCGACCCAATGGATTGGCATCTAGCTCTGCATTTAATTCTTCTCCAAACAATAATTGCGTAATGCCATAACGGTCGCGCAAATCCACAAATGTAATGGCGCCAAACTTACGAATGGTTTGTACCCAGCCAGCAAGGGTTACTTCTTTAGCAGCATCACTAATCCTTAATTCTCCACAAGTATGCGAACGATACATATAATTATTTTGGTTGATTCGGGTAGCAAATATAACCGAAATGCTTTAAGCGCGAAATATCGGGTTAAAATAGCCTGATTGCAATAGCTATTGGTTACTCAATTAAGTGTGGCACAAACCTGCTTTTATTGTCTGTAATTAAGGTGTTGGCCTCTCTAATACCAATTCCTGCTGATTCCTGACCAATTATCCAGCTGCCAATTACAGGGTAGTTGTCGGAGAAATTTGGAAGGGTGCAAAGTTCTTGGTAAATAAATCCTTCTGCGCCGTATTGGCCTTCTGTTTTTGCCAATGAAATATTTTTTAAAACCAAGTCTATATTGGCCCCTTCTCTAGATAAGATTGGTTTTTTTACATAATTCTCCAATTGATTGGCTTCAAAGTAAGCAGGTAATAGATACGGACATTCAGGATATAATTCCCACAAAATTGGAAGTATCGCTTTGTTCGATAATATCATTTTCCAAGCTGGCTCTATCCAAAGGGCCCTGTTTTTATCTGCTAATATATTTTTTCCAAATGATTCTGCTAATAGCCATTCCCATGGATATAATTTGAAAATATTAGTAACAGGTTGGCTGTCTAAATCTACAAACTGTTGTTCAACTTCATCCCATCCCAAATCGTCTATAAACACCAACTTGGTTTCTATGCCTGCTTGTATAGCGCAATCTCTTAAATACTCTGTATTAGTAAGGTCTTCGAGTGTTTCCTTTAAACAAGTAAAATGTAATATTCCTTGATTTAAAAAAGGTTTTAAATACTTCCAGTAATTGATTAGTTTTTCATGAATACTATTGAATTGGTCTTTACTTTTATCAAAATCTTGTAACCAAAACCATTGAACAATTCCTGCTTCATATAAGCTGGTAGGGGTGTCTGCATTAAATTCTAGAAGTTTTATTTGGCCGTCTTTATAACAAAAATCAAACCGGCCATAAATAGCAGGATGGTCCTCGGTCCAACTTCTTTCAATCATAGGAATGGCCCATTCTGGAATTTGAAATTGTTGGTATAATCCTTCATCCATTACATGCTGTACCGCTCCCAAACAAAGGTTCCACAATTCATTTGTTGCTTTTTCTATTAAAACAACTTCATTCATCTTCAAAGAATAATAAACCGATTCGTCCCAATAAGGAATATTAGTTGTATGAAATCCAAAGCCTAGTTTTTCAACAGCCGATTGCCAATTATTTCTGGGTATAATTTTAATTCTTTCCATTCTGCAATTCCTTGTTTTTAAACTACCTGCCACTAAGATGAAACACTAAATCCACTTCTGCCAAAACCGCCTCTACTCACAGCGGCTTTAAATCCATTTGATCCAATATTTGAACTAGGATGTATGGCGCTTGAGTAATAACCAGCTCTTTGGTACATGCCATTATTGTAATTGCCATAAGGCCTAAATGCATAATACCATAACAAAGCAGTTCCTATTCCATTGTGGTGATAAACCCTTGTGTAAGGTGCCGACGAATCACTTCTAATATGCACTTTGGCGCTATCTTCCCAATCGTTCTTTTTTGGTTGATTACAACTAGCTAAAGCGGCTGTAATTAAAACGAGTTGTATGTATTTTGATTTCTTCATATATAATTTTATTTAACTGTAATGAAGATTTCGTAATCTTTTTTTACCACAACTTGTTTGGATTCTCCGTCTTGATTTTCTGCTGTGGTAATATGCGAACCTAGTGTAGGTAGCGTATCTCGGTACTCAATATTTTTTACAAGTATATTATTGGCCCAAACAGCATGTGTGGTAATTAGAATGTCGTGCAAACTATCAATGTGTTCTACTTTTACAGCAGACTCTACAGCGCCAGATTTATTTACCGTATTGGTTACGTCTTCATTTTTTTCTGTGTCATCGCAAGCAACAATTGCTAAAAAGCATACAGAAACTAAAAAAACGCGCGCAAAAAATTTGTAAGTATTCATAAATAGTATTTTATTGAGAATGAACCATTCAATTGAACTACATTGTTTCAACTGCATGTTGATGACGTGGCTTCCAATACAAGTAATAATACATTAAAATACTGAGCCCCATTAAAAAAGGGATTAAGGCCAAGTGTTTCATTGTAAAGTTGCCCCAAAGTGGATGTGTGTCAAATCCCATAAACTCACTAATCATCCAATAAGAGTTGGCACTGATCCAAATAGTGATGGCTAGGTTATGGCATATTTCAGAAAAGTACTGACGTGTTCGCCAGGCAATCATAATAGAAATAATAAGGGTTGGAAAAATCATGGCAATACCCAATGGTCTCCAAACCATACACCACGATACATCTTTTAATAACCAAAAAACAATATGGAGGTTTTCCATTTTTCTATATTTCATCGTTATATTATAGCTAGTTTCTTGTTGGCTCATATTTTAATTTTTAAAGACTTCTACGAAAATAATTTTTTAAGTCCAATTATCGGCTTAAAATATTTTTAAATCGTTGAACATCTGCTAAGGGGTTAATGGGTGTTTGATATAATAAGTGATTAGTAAGTTCTGCTGCATAAAAGGGGGCCAATGAACAACCCTTGGTGCCCATTCCATTAAAAATGCCAATATTTGTTTTGATAGGATGTAGCCCTACAAAAGGTTTCCGCTCCATATTGGCTGGTCGTTCAGATGCAATATGGTCTACAATTTCGTAAGGTAATTGCAGCCATTGATTTAATTCTGCCACCACTTTTTGTTTGAATTTTTCTGTAGGATTGAGGTCTGAATAATTCCATTCATACGTAGATCCAATCCACCATAAATCTTCTTTCCAAGGAACTAAAACAATGCCTTGTTTGTAGATATGATTTCTTGGTAAATTTTCAATAGAGGCAATGATGGCTTCTCCTTTATTGGCAGAATAAGGAAGCAGTTTAAAGTAAGGGTTATTGATTCCGTCTGCACCATCGCAATAAATAATTTTTTCTGCAACAATTCCTTGAAACGAAATACTATCATTGCTTACAACGCAATCTTTCCATTCAAAACGGGTTGCTAATAGTGCGTTTTGTTCGAGTAGTTTTTTACGCCAACCTATTATTAAACTATTGATATCTACCAATAAGCATTGATTGATTTCGCCGATACTAAATGGGTAATTAAAATAATTTTTCCAGTCGTTTTCATTATTGGGAACGCGCAAATAGTCTGGTTCTTCATTGAGCCTTTGTTTAAAGGCTAATTCCATTTGCGGGGTTGGTAAAAAATCTAAAATGGAACACGCTTGTACTAATTGCTGATTGATATGGTTACTAAATTCGGTATATGCCTGTAAACTATAGGGGAGCAGCTTTTCAATATCCCAAGTGCGAACCAGTCTTCTACCAGTAATAGGATTAATTACCCCACTTGCTACTTTAGAAGAACTATTCGGTTTGCTTTCATCAATCACTAATACTTTTTTCCCAGCCTTCATTAAATTCCAGCTTAAGAAACTTCCACACAATCCTTGGCCTACAATAATATAATCCACTTGCATACTGGTAAATTTCAGCTTTATTTTTCATTCCTAAATAGGAAATTTATTCCACTACACTAATGTTTATTCCTGCTGAATGGCTGCTTAACTCAGGTGCGTATAAACTTTGAAGTGTAGCAATGCCAGCAGAAAAATCACCCGCATGCGTGATGTACAAGGGATATTCAAAAACATAAGTTCCTTTTGGTAAAAAGTCAAAGAAAAAATTGGTACTAGCATCGTTGGTACTTTCGTAATAACCTAATTGCTCTTTCCATTTGTATCCGCTTAATACATTCAAGGGTTCCATACTTGCAGCGCGCATATCTTTTAAATGAACATAATTCATATCTCTGTTAGAATGAATTTCTAAACGGACGATTATTTTGTTGCCAACCTGTAAAGGGTTTTCTAATGAAATAGGAACTAGTTTCTTTCCTGCTGCTGTATTCGTTTCAATCAATATTTTTTTTGTAACGCTCAAAGCATTGGCGGCTTCCGTTATTTTATCAAGTTCTTCATAGTATTGCCATTCTATACTTCCCCAACCTAGTAGTGTATTTGAAAACTTTTTTGGTTGATTAGTGGTAGTAGTAACTTTAATATTTCCCATTGATTGTTCTACTATATTTCCGTCAATTCTTTTT
>JAPLEL010000093.1 GCA_026391415.1 Bacteroidota bacterium | reverse complement strand
CCCATAATTTTTTGTGCTGCAAAAAAACGATCTGCAATCATCCCAACAAAAAAGGGGCTAATTATTGTTGCAATGGCACCTGCACTATAGGCAGCACCAATATTCATACCTGATGACTTTAATACCTCCCCCATATAAGTTCCCATGGTTACATACCATGCACCCCAAATGTAATATTGTAAAAACATCATGGAAGATAATAAAACACTAATTTTTGTTTTCATTGGTTGGTTTTAAGCGAATTCAATATACAAAAATTTAGCAATTTAAGGAAGGGAAATGACCAAAAATAACTAACAAATAAGCCTACCAATGTGAATTGAGTAGGCTTATCGAATGAATTGGATAAATCAGAATAATCCATCCAATTGTATGTTAAAATTCAGCTAACAAGCTTCAAGCGCTTGTAAAATATCCGCTAAAATATCTTCTCTATGTTCTAGTCCCGCAGAAATACGAATTAAGCCTGGTGTAATACTCACCGCTTGACGTTCTGCTTCTGATAATTTTGCATGCGTAGTACTTGCAGGGTGAGATGCAATACTTCTTGTGTCCCCTAGGTTGGCTGTGAGTGATAACATTTTTAATGCATTCAGAAATGTTTGGCCAGCTTCAATGCCTCCTTTTAATTCAAAGCATACAATACCGCCACCACTTTTCATTTGCTTTTTTGCAATAGCAAAATGTGGATGGGTATTTAAAAAAGGATATTTTACAAAGTTAATTTTACTATTCCCTTCTAACTGTTCAGCGATAAACAAGGCATTACTACCATGTCTTTCCATTCTTACTTCCAAAGTTTCTAAACTCTTACTTAATACCCATGCATTAAATGGAGATAGGGAAGGTCCAGTGGAACGACAAAATAAATAAATGTCATGAATTAGATCTTTTCGACCAACAACAGCGCCGCCTAAAACGCGTCCCTGTCCATCAATCCATTTGGTCGCAGAGTGTACAACTAGGTCCGCACCTAAATCAATCGGTGTTTGACCTATCGGTGTTGCAAAACAATTATCTACATTTAAAATAACATTATGTTTTTTAGCAATCGTACTGATCATACTAATATCCACCACATCCAATCCTGGATTGGTAGGGGTTTCTAAATAAATCATTTTAGTTTGCGGAGTTATCGCAGCTTCCCACTCGGCAGCAGTAGCGCTGGCACCCACATAACTATAATCAATGCCGTATTTTGGTAAGTATTTGGATATCACTGTATGTGTACTTCCAAAAATAGAATTGCATGATAACAAATGATCTCCTTTTTTTAATAAGGCCATAAATGATCCAAAAACCGCACTCATACCACTTGCAGTGGCAAAGCCAGCCTCTGCATTTTCTAAAACACATAAACGATCTACAAATTCTTGCACACTCGGATTGGAGAAACGACTATAAATATTCGCATCCGTTTCATCTGCAAATGCAGCACGCATATCTTCCGCATTGTCAAAAGTAAAACTACTGGTTAAAAACAAGGGGGAGGAATGTTCATGTTCAGAAGTTTGAGGAACCCTGGTTCTGATTAATTTTGATTGATTATGTTTCATGCTACGTATATTAAAATGTGATCTTGCTTAATTTGATTTTACTTGTTGAAAAATTGTATTACAACATTTCAACGGCCCATGTTATTTTCGCGCCAGCTGCGATTAAGGTAGCTGCTACGGAACAATATTTATCTATCGAAAGGGCACACGCTTTTTCGGCTCTTTCTTTGGTCATGGTTCCTTTAAATTTAAAAATAATGTGAATGGTTTCCCATAAAGCAGGTTCTTTGCCTACTTGACGTTCTCCATTAATGACCATTTCCAAAACTTCAATCGTTTCTTTTTGTTTTTTTAATATCATCACAATATCAACCCCACTGCATCCGCCTAATGCACTTAATAAAGCTTGCATTGGTCTAACACCATTGCCATGTCCACCTTGGTCCACAGGAATATCCAAGGTTAGGAGTTGGCCAGTTTCATCGGTCGTTACAAATTGATAGTCGTCGTCAATTCGCTTTAAATTTATAGTTGCCATAGGTTAATACATGTTAGTATATAAGAAGTATAAAATTTGTACCTTTGGCAAAGGTAATTCAAATAGATACTTACTTAGCAATAGAATTCGAAAAAATGGGTCCAGCAATATATCAATATAATCAACCTTTTGCACTTGAATGTGGGGTCAGTTTGCCAAAGCTTAAAATAGCCTATCATACTTACGGGGAATATACGCCAGGTAAAAAAGTAGCATGGGTTTGCCATGCCTTAACTGCCAATTCAGAAGTGGTAGAATGGTGGAAGGGTTTGATAGGTGAGGGGTCCTTAATAAATCCGAATGATTACTTTATTGTTTGTGCAAATATCGTTGGTTCCTGTTATGGATCCACTGGACCATTGAGCGTAGAGGATTTAGGCACAGAAATTAGTTTAAATAATTTTCCAACATTGACCATTCGTGACATGGTGCAAGCGCATATTTTATTGCGCCAACATTTAGCCATAGAAAGTATTGATTTATTATTAGGTGGAAGTATGGGCGGCTACCAAGCGTTAGAGTGGGCCATCTCT
>JAPLEL010000142.1 GCA_026391415.1 Bacteroidota bacterium | reverse complement strand
GCAGGTTTAGATTATCCGGGTGTTGGTCCATTACATGCACATTTATATACTTCTGGAAGGGGTACTTTTTTAAGTGCTACAGACAAAGAAGCGCTAGACAGTGCAATTCATATTAGTAAAACTGAAGGCATTATTCCTGCACTAGAAACAGCGCATGCTTTTGCAGTATTAGGAAAATTAAATTTAAAAAATTCCGACAGGGTAGTGGTTTGCCTGAGTGGCAGGGGTGACAAAGATTTGGCAACCTATATTCGAGAATTAGATTTGGGTGTATAATTATTAGTGCAACATATTTTAAAATAAGATACATGAGTCGTTTACAAGCATTGTTTGCAAAGAAAAAAGAAAGGGTATTGAATGTGTATTTTACTGCAGGATATCCCCAATTAGATAGTACTGCAACTATTATTCAATCATTACAAAATAATGGCGCAGATATTATTGAACTTGGAATGCCTTATAGTGATCCGCTTGCCGATGGTCCGGTGATTCAAGAAAGTGGCAATATTGCTTTACAAAATGGTATGAGCATTACAGTGTTGTTTGAACAATTAAAAGCACTCAAAGGACAAATAAATATTCCCATTATTTTAATGGGATATATGAATCCTGTATTGCAGTATGGGTTTGAAAATTTTTGTGCAGAGGCAAGTGCCGTTGGAGTAGATGGTTTGATTTTACCCGATTTACCAGAATACGAATTTGAAATGGAATTTGGGGCCATCATAAAAAAATATGGTTTAGACTTTATTTTTTTAGTTACCCCCGAAACTTCAACCGAAAGAATACAACAACTCGATAATTTGAGTACTGGATTTTTATATGCTGTAAGTTCTTCTGCCACAACCGGTAAAGACAAAGATTTTAATTCGGTAGAAAAATACTTAGAACAATTACAGTCAATGCAATTGAAGAACCCAGTGTTAGTAGGGTTTGGTATTAAAGACCGGAGTACTTTTGATTCGGCTTGTAAATATGCAAACGGTGCTATTATTGGTTCGGCTTTTATTAAAGCATTAGAAGGTTCAACGAATATTGATGCAACCGTAAAACAGTTTATAAGCGCAGTTATCTAAAAAAAATTAAAATAGCATGAAACTAGTGATCATAAAATACAATGCCGGCAATATTCAATCGGTGCTTTATGCATTAGAGCGAATAGGAGTTGAGGCTATTGTAACGGATGATCATGCGGCAATCATGGCAGCAGATAAAGTAATTTTTCCGGGCGTTGGCGAAGCGAGTACGGCCATGCAATATTTACAAGCACGTCAATTAGACAAACTGATTGTAAGTCTTACGCAACCCGTTTTGGGTATTTGTTTGGGCATGCAATTAATGTGTGCTTATAGCGAAGAAAACAATACCCAATGTTTGGGAATATTTGAAGAACAGGTACAAAAATTTCAACCTAATAGTGTTGCACAAGCCAATTTAAAAGTGCCTCAAATAGGCTGGAACACTATTACTCATTTACAAACACCCATCTTTAACCAAATTAAAGAAAATAGTTACTGCTATTTTGTTCACGGATATTATGCAGCATTGGGCGAACATACTATTGCACAAACAGACTATGTGCAACCCTATAGTTCGGCCTTGCATAAAAACAATTTTTACGGTCTACAATTTCATCCAGAAAAAAGTGCTGGAATTGGAGAGCAGATATTAAAAAACTTTATCCAATTATAAGGATACAAAAATCACTACTATGCAAATTATACCAGCTATAGATATTATTGATGGAAAATGTGTTCGACTAACGCAAGGCGATTACGCACAAAAAACTATCTACAACGAAAGTCCATTAGAGGTTGCCAAGCAATTTGAAGCAGCTGGTTTAAAGCGCTTACATTTAGTAGATTTGGATGGAGCAAAAGCAGGTACAGTAAAGAACTGGGCCGTGTTGCAAGAGATTGCAGCATATACCACTTTGAGCATTGATTTTGGAGGTGGAATTAAAAAAGATAAAGACTTAAATATTGTTTTTGAGTCTGGCGCGGCTTATGCTACCATTGGAAGTTTGGCAGTGAAAGAGCCCGATACTTTTTTAGAATGGTTAAAGGTGTATGGACCCGATAAATTCATTTTAGGTGCTGATGTTAAGTCCGAAAAAATTGCTGTATCAGGTTGGTTAGAAACAACTGATATTAATATTTATGATT
>JAPLEL010000120.1 GCA_026391415.1 Bacteroidota bacterium | reverse complement strand
TAAATACGGTTGGTATCAATTTGTTGTTTTTTTATAAGGTCTTGAATGAGTGCTAAAACCAAGGCCATTGGCTTTAAAGGCTCAGTATTCATGCGTGAATCAGCAGTATTTTTAGGGCGGGTAAAATTAGACCAACCATTATTACTAGGACACTGTGGTGCTATAATGAATGCAGGATGGTTGAGCATCATTTGATCCGTTACAAAATTCATTACACCCCATTTCAACTGGGCTTCGTTGTCATTACCACGCTCACCAGAACCGTGTAAGAAAATAATTAAAGGATATTTTTTGCCGCTAGCATTATCAGGACTAGCCTGTCTGTATTTTAAAGTATCGCCAGTGCTATTAGTATAAATTCTTGTGCTAAAACGAGAAGGCTGCGCAATTCCTGTAATAGAAAAGTTTAAAAAGAAAAAGACGAAAAACTGTTTAATTAAAGTTGGCATTTTATAAATGTTTGTACTAAGTTATCTGGTTTCAAACAATTAAATGCAAATTAAATTTTTATTCTTTCTACTACTTCTATTCCTGTAGCTGGGTCAACACCTTTGAATTCAACATACTCAATATTAGGTGTCCAAAATGCCCCACCATTGACTTTTACATAGATTTGGCGTAAGAGCATTTCCTTTGAATTAATGCCGGTATAAATATGAAATTTGTTGTCGACCGATTTTCTTAGATAAAATATTTTTTTCTTGTACGATACAAAATGCAACTCATAACTGTCTTTGGAAACGGCTTTAGACCTAATACCATATGCAAAATTTCTTTGGATATAATTAAGTTCTTCGTGAATACCACCTTCAGTATAACGAATCCAAAAAACATGCACAGGTTCTTCCACCACCAATTCGCCATTCTTTATATTTAACTCATATACCAGTGTATTAATATTAGCAGTTCTTTGTAAAAAAAACAATTGATTAGGATTACCAGTAGGTATTGGAAAGTTTTTTGGCGCTTGTGCTAATAATATCAACCCTATGAATAGTGAAAAAGTAAAAAGGACCAATTTGGGCTGACTCATGAGGCTCTTATAATTTTAATAGAGGTAAAACTACAAATTATGTAGATAAAACAACTGACTGTCTAAAAGTCGTTATTAATCGTCTAAAACATATTACAAATGTTGCTACTATTTAACTTGAAAATCTGTTCCATTCATTCTATTAAACGCAGCTTGTAATTCAACTGGTCCGGCTTTAGTCATTGCTTCGCTAAACCCATAAGTTAATTCAGACTTGCCTTCTTTAAGTTGCGCAAAAATTGTTGGAATAAATTCAGCTACCGTAGGGGCTGCATCGTGTATGCCTTTGCCCCCTAAATCTGTATTAATTGCTGGCGGAATTAGTTCAATTACTTCAATATTTCTAGGAGCCAATAAAGCACGTAAAGAAAGCGTAAATGAATGGAAATAAGCTTTTGATGCAGAGTAAGTTGCCACTTTTGCAAGCGGGGCAAAACTCAATCCTGATGTAGTATTAATGATTGTTGTTAAATTAGATAGCTTAATGAATAGTGAGGTTAAATGTAAGGGTGCTTCAATATTAATAGCCAATTCTTCTTTTGCACGTAAATAAAAATTAGCATCAGTAATATCCATCCATTGTTGAATGCCTGCATTATTTACCAATACATTTAAGTCACTGTGTTCTGCCAAAATCCACTCATACAAAGCTTCTCTTTCAGATGCAAGCGATAAATCACAAACCCTTGTAATAATAGTAGGAAATTGTTCTGTCAATTCCGCTAAAACAGAAACCCTTCTACCACAAACAATTACCGTATTATTTTCTGCAAGAAATTGTTTTGCCAAACCTAACCCAATGCCTGATCCACCGCCAGTAATTAATATTTTATTATTTGAAAGATTCATATTTAAATTTTTATCACTACTAAAAAAAATTATGTGTGGGTTAAGATAACAACTTATTATTTTAAAAGTTCAAAATCTTTGTTTTAAATCTTTGTAACTAAAAAGTATTAGATAAACCAAATTCAAATCCTTAAATTTAATTACCGAAAAAATCATTATGAGCCTTTCTAATAACTACGATTACGACTACACCATTATCGGCAGTGGATTTGGCGGATCTGTATCGGCGCTAAGGCTGGCCGAAAAAGGCTACAAAGTATTGATAATAGAAAAAGGTAAATGGTTTAACCACCCTAATGATTTTCCAAAAACAAACTGGAACTTACGCAAATGGCTTTGGCTACCAAGTTTTGGATTACAAGGTTTATTCAAGTTAACTTTTTATAGACATGTGGCCGTTTTAAGTGGCGTTGCAGTTGGCGGCGGTTCTGTCGTTTACGCAAATACATTACCTGTTCCAAAATCGGAATTTTACAATACTGGTCATTGGAAAGGATTAGAAGACTGGGAGAATACCTTGCAACCATTTTATCATACAGCAGAAAAAATGTTGGGTGCTTCCATTCATCCTTATATGAGTCGAAGCGATAAAGTCATGCAAACACTCGCCAAAGAAATTGGCAAAGAAGATGCCTTCGAAAAAACAAATGTAGCCGTGTATTTTGGCCAACCTAATGTAACCGTACCCGATCCTTATTTTGATGGAAAAGGGCCAGACAGAACGGGTTGTATTTTATGTGGAGGCTGTATGATTGGATGCAGATACAATGCAAAAAATACACTCGATAAAAATTATTTGTATTTAGCCCAACAATTGGGCACTGAAATTATAGCAGAAAAAGAAGTTGTAAATGTATTGCCCATTAACCATGATGGCAGCGAAGGATATGAAATTACTTTCCAAGATTCTTTAAAATTATTCAAGAAAAAAACAACAATCAAATCAAAAGCAGTTATTTTTTCTGGCGGTGTTTTGGGTACTATGAATTTATTACTCAAATTAAAAGAAAGTTCATTACCCAATTTATCCAATACTTTGGGTTCTGGCATTCGCACCAATTCAGAAAGTTTAATTGCTGTTACCACACAAGATGATGTTTCTTTTTCAGAAGGAATAGCCATTGGCTCTATCATTAAAATTGATGAAAGCCGTCACATTGAACCTGTTAAATATTCTGAAGGATCTGGTTTTTGGAGACTATTCATGGCGCCCATGGTTCAAGGACCCAATATTGCAAATCGATTGTATAAAATGTGTAAAGAGTTGGTACTACACCCCATCGATTATTTAAAAACTTATTTTATTGATGACTGGAGTAAACGCTCTCATATATTGCTATACATGGAAAGTAAAGACTCCAGTTTGAGTTTTAAAAGAACTGGTTTTGGGCGATTAAAAACAAAACTAGATAGCGGCAATGCGCCTACTGCTTTTAATCCTATTGCACAAGAATTAGCACATAAAGTAGAAAAAATTATAAATGGAAAAGCAATGGTCACGCATACCGAAACCTTATTAGGCATTCCAACAACCGCACATATTTTGGGAGGTGCTTGTATGGGGAAAAATGCATCAGAAGGTGTGATTGATAAAGACAACCATGTATTCAATTATACCAATATGCTTATTTGTGATGGCAGTATGGTATCGGCCAATCCTGGAGTTAATCCTAGCTTGAGTATCACTGCAATTGCAGAAAGAGCCATGAGTAAAATACCTAATAAAAAAGAGATTTAAAAAGCTGTTTTAACAACATTGCAACTGATGCAATTAAATAATCGACTTAATAAATTTTGGTGCTTTTCTATTTTTTGAAACTTGCTCATAAGCATAAGCCATTCCTATTAACGCAGGCTCTGAATAAGCATTTCCAAAAAACGAAATCCCAATTGGCAATTCTTGTACAAATCCCATCGGTACTGTAATATGCGGGAATCCAGTAATAGCAGCTGGTGTAGAAATCGAGAAACCAGTATCATAGTCTCCATTCGCTAAATCAATACAACAGGCCAAGCCATTCGTTACGCCGCATAAAGCATCTAATTTATTTGTTTCCATCATATCGGTTAAAACATTTCTAACTGCAAGTGTTTTAGCAAGCGCATCTACATAATTTTTGCTGCTCAAATCTGCTTTTGCATCACTTCTAATTAAGGTTTCTTGTTTAAAATAAGGCATAGCAGTTGCCTCATTTTTTTTGTTAAAAACAATCACATCTTGCAATGATTTTGTGGTTGTATTATTTGTACTTAAATACTTATTAAGCCCATCTTTGAATTCATACAAAAGCACTTCAAACTCTGCGTTACCTAATTTAGATAAAGGCTTTAAAATATCTACTTCTACAATTGTGGCACCCAATTCTTTCATTTGTTCAATGGCTCTATGATACAAACCAACAATTGCTTCATGCCCGTTTAAATGCGATTTTTCAATACCAATTTTTTT
>JAPLEL010000285.1 GCA_026391415.1 Bacteroidota bacterium | reverse complement strand
TCTACTAAAAAAATCTTTTCTTTTTTTAGCTCTTTTAATATGCCCTCCCAGATTCTGTTAAATTCATTTTGTTGCTGTAATACAATGGTTTGAATGTCATCAATAATTACTTGAGGGGAATCTTCTAAATGCATATTTAAATGCTTACGTTTTTCGCCTAATTCTAACATGCGTTTTAGCGTAGCTACTCTAACTCTAAAAAATTCATCTGAATTATTAGAAAATATGCCTAGAAATCTTATACGCTCTTTTAATGGAACAGAGGGGTCATTTGCTTCTTGCAAAACCCGTGCATTAAAACTCAACCAACTAATATCCCTTTGTATGAATTGTTTTTTTTGCATAAACTTATAGAGTCGATGATTTCAAATATATACAAGACTTGTTTTAAGTTGTATTAATTTATTGCTAATAAATTGGTAGTAAAGCTATTATCGTTTAATTTGATCAATAATGCTAGTAGTTGAAAAGCCGGTTATAATTGGGTTGATAACTACTTTTCCGCCATTGGCAATTACTTCTTTAGATCCTACAATTTGGTCAATCATATAATCGCCACCTTTTACAAGGGTATCAGGCAAAAGCGTTTCAATAAGTGTTAGTGGGGTGTCTTCTTCAAAAACAATCACTGCGTCAACAATAGCCAAACTTGCAATAATAAGGGCCCTGCTTTGTGCTTTATTAATGGGTCTATCTAATCCTTTAAGCCTTTGAATGCTAGTATCGCTATTAACAGCAACAATTAAAAAGTCGGCTTCTTTGGCCGCTTGAGACAATGAGAAAATATGTCCCTCGTGTAAAATATCAAAACAGCCATTTGTAAAAGCAATTGTTTTGCCTGTGGCCCTCCAACTTGCAACAGTTGATTTGAGGGTGGTTAAAGATTGAATCTTTTTTGGAATACTTTCTATTGCTCTCATTGTTTATTTGATTTGTTGTAAATAGGAAGTAGCACAACACATATAGTACCAATTATCAATACTATAATAAATTGTGCAAACCATTGAAGCGTTCCATTGGCAAAACCAATTTCAAAAGGGATATTATTTTTTTCTAAAACCTTGGCCATGAAAAACGCATATGCGCCAATACCACCAGGTGTAATTATCATACCTATACTCGCAAACGCTAGTGCAGAAATGGCTTCTTGAATGCCTAAATGTGCTGTGCCTTGAGTAGCAGATAAACCTACCCAGGTGCCTAAAATGTATAAACCCCAAATTGCAACAGTATAAAATATGAATAAAGATTTTTGTTGTAATTTGTTTACACTGCTTAAACCTTCCCAAATACCATGTAGTATTTTTTTAAATTGCATTACAATATTTAAATGCGAAAACTGGTAAAACCAAACTTTAAGTACTACAAAGCAGGTTGCTAAAATTCCAAAAGCAATTAAAATTTTATTAATTGAAAAATGCCCAGATTTATTTTGAAACAATTCTTTAAACAACTGAATACCATATTCGCCCACCACCTCAAATTGAAATATAAAGGCTAGTAGAAAAACAATGCCAAGAGAAATAACGTCAAAAGCTCTTTCTGCAACTATTGTTCCAACTAGTTTTTCGGCTGGTACTTTTTCATACTTCGATAAAATGGTACATTTTAACACTTCTCCCAATCGGGGAACTGCTAAATTGGCTAAATACCCAATCATAACAGCAAAAAATGTATTGGGGATACTAGGAGTGTAGCCCATTGGTTGCATTAAAATCCGCCAACGTAAAGCCCTAATAATATGGCTTGAACTCAAAATGGCTAATACAGGAATAATCAACCCATATTTAGCAGTACGCAATGAATTTTTGAATTCCCCCCATTTATTACTTGGAATCTGATGTAAACTCCACCATACTAGAAAAACCCCAATCCCAATAAATAATAGATATTTTAAAATAGAAATCAGCCTTTTTTTCATTAAAATTACATTCTTTGGCAAGTTAAGGAAGCAATTTTAAATGGCGGTTAATTACTTGTATTTTAGTATTTAAATGGCAAAATTATTGCTAATAACTACGAGTTCTGCTTATCCTGTTCAGTTTCTGTCTATTTTGTGTACTTTTGCAAACTATTTTCAAGCATATTTAAAATGGCGTGATAATGTCAACCAAAAAAAGAATTTTATTCATAGCCACAGAAATGTCTCCTTATTTGGAGCTGACTGAGTTTGCAGAAGTGATTAACAAGCTGGCTATCAAGAGTAATGATACCGGTTTGGAAGTTCGCTGCATCATGCCAAGATTTGGCGTAATTAATGAAAGAAGGCATCGTTTACACGAGGTAGTTCGTCTTTCAGGCATCAATGTAACAGTTGATGGCGATGATTATCCATTACAAATCAAGGTTGCTTCTTTACCAAACGCCCGTTTACAGGTATATTTCTTAGAGAATGAAGATTTTTTCAAACGCAAACAAATTTTTCATGATGAATCTGAAAAATGGTTCGATGATAATGCGTTGAGAACAATTTTCTTTTGTAAAGGCGCCTTAGAAACCGTGAAAAAATTTGGATGGCCTCCGGATATTATTCATTGTAGTGGTTGGATGACTAGCCTTATTCCAGCTTTTATTAAAACGGCCTATAAAAAAGAGCCTGTTTTTGGTAATAGCAAAGTGATATTTACCATCGGACAAAATACTTTTACAGAAGATTTAGGTGCTGATTTTGTTAAAAAAGCAATGATTAACGCGAATATCAAAGATAAAGATCTTGAAAAGTTCTCTGGAAATGATAACACAGCTATGTTTAGAGGCGGCGCTACTTATGCAGATGCCATCACCTTTGGTTCAGATGTGATTGAAAAGAAACTAGTTGATGAGTTTTCTAAAGTAAAAGGTAAAAAAACCGTTTCTTTTAAGGGATGGGATTCTGATTTAACAGAGTATTTAGAATTGTACAACGACCTTGCGGGTAAGTAATTTTTAACTAATGGATTCATTTTTTACAATGCGTAGGATATTGGTATTGGCTTTAGTGATGCTAGTTTTTTCTCAAAGCTGCACACGTGTTTCATCAACAGATATTGGTAGTGGATTAATTCCAGCAGTTGATGGTGTCAATACTTTTGATACAACATTTTCTGTTATCACTGATTCTTATGAAGATTTAGACACGGTTAGAGTGTATAAAACTGATAACCATGTTTTAGGTGCAATTACCAATGACCCACTTTTTGGGAAAGCCACAGGTAAATTGTTTTTTCAAGTTGGCGCAGGTTCTTATCCATTTGCAACCCAAGGTTCAAGAGACAGTATTAAAATAGATTCGGCCGTTTTAATTTTAAGTTACCACGGTAGTTATGGAGATTCAACTCAGCCTTTGAAATTGAATGTCTATGAGATGAAAACTAAAATGGATCCTTTTTTAAGTTATCCGGCTAATTATCCATTGGTTTCACCACTAGTATATTACCCTACTCCATTAGGACCTACAAAAACAGTTGATATCCGTAGATTAGGCGATTCAGTAAATAACCGTTTCGAAGCAGCAACTAGTCAAATTAGAATTAAGTTAAATAGCAGTTTTGCTAAACGAATGATTTTAGATTATGATTCTAGTAATGCTTATAAATCAGATTCTTTATTCCTTACTTATTTTGCAGGCCTTGCTGTAATACCTGACGCTATTACACCTGCAAATGTGTTGGTTAATATTAATTTAGCAGATACAAATACCAAACTCGCACTTTATTATAATACTGCAACTACAGGTGCCACAGTTAGAGATACACTTGTTACTTACTTGAAATTTAATTCGTCTACATCGGCAAATGCCAACATCATTGTAAGAGACAGAACAGGATCTGAAGTGGTTAAGCATTTATCTGTTACACCAAAATCCGACTCTTTATTATATGTACAATCACAACCTGGAACTGGCGTTCGTATTAAAGTACCAGGATTACAAAGTTTAACTAATAGAATTATACATAGAGCTGAGTTAATTGCAGAACAGGTTCCAGATGATGCGCGTTTAATACTAGAGAGCCAACTAACACCTCCTAGGTATTTATTATTAAGCTTGTATGATAGTTTAAAAAGACATAAATCCAATATCCCCAATGATTACGAATATGACATGAATAATGGACCGAATATTACTGATTTTGGTGGATTTATTGGATATAAATCAATTCAAGGATATAATAGAGTAGGTACTTATTGGTTTAATTTGAGCAGATTTGTTCAGGGCATTGTTACCAGAAAAGACACTGCATTTAGTATGATTCTTACAGCTCCTTCAAATGACTCATTATACTACAGTAATGTTTATCCTAATCAAGCTTACAAACAAATTACCTATTTGTCTCCAGGCATTGGAAACGATGTAGCAAATGGAAGGGTTAGACTAGGTGGCGGAACGCATACAAGATTTAGGATGCGTTTAAGAATTATATATTCAAAAATTTAAATACTTAATTGATTAGTATATTTGCGATCATAAAATCAAAAAATCAATCTCATGCCTTATTTATTTACTTCTGAGAGTGTTTCTGAAGGACATCCAGACAAAGTTGCTGATCAGATTTCTGATGCACTAATCGACAATTTTTTAGCATTCGATCCACAGTCAAAAGTGGCTTGTGAAACTTTAGTTACTACTGGTCAGGTAATTTTAGCTGGCGAAGTAAAATCTAAGGCTTATTTAGACGTTCAAGAAATTGCACGTGGTGTAATCCGTAAAATTGGATATACCAAAAGTGAATATATGTTTGAAGCAAATAGCTGTGGTATTTTATCGGCTATTCACGAGCAATCTGCAGATATTAACCAAGGAGTAGATAAAAAGAAAAAAGAAGAACAAGGTGCAGGAGATCAGGGGATGATGTTTGGTTATGCTACCAACGAAACTGATGATTACATGCCTTTGGCTTTAGATATTGCACACAAAATTTTAATTGAATTGGCTGCCATGCGCCGCGAGAATAAGCATAT
This sequence comes from Bacteroidota bacterium, assembly GCA_026391415.1. Lineage (GTDB taxonomy): Bacteria > Bacteroidota > Bacteroidia > Chitinophagales > Chitinophagaceae > Sediminibacterium. Next base: position 243 of record JAPLEL010000285.1, on the reverse strand, counting down.
TACTTATTTACGCCCAGATGCAAAAAGCCAGGTTACCTTAGAATACGATGACAATAACAAACCTGTTCGTATTGATGCGATTGTTGTTTCTACGCAACACGATGACTTTGATTCTGAAGCTAAAATGTTGGCTAAAATTAAAGAAGATATCATCAATATCTTAATTCCAAGAGTTAAGAAAAAATACAAGAAATACGCTAAATTATTTAATGCCGATATTAAGTATCATATTAACCCAACTGG
>JAPLEL010000223.1 GCA_026391415.1 Bacteroidota bacterium | reverse complement strand
GGTTTTACAGAGTCGCTTTGACCATAAATAGCAGTAAAAACAAAAAATGCAATTAGTAAAGCTTGGAATTTTTTAAATGATAATTTCATTATTTTTAAGTTTTGGCATTTGAATAGTAACAATCAATTTTATATTAAAAAGTATTCAATTAATGATCTAGTAATTCACTCAATTTATTTTGAAGATCTTCCCCTTTTAGATTACGGGCTATAATTTTTCCTTGTGGATCAAGCAAAAAGTTTTGAGGAATATTTGTAATATCATAAAGTTTAGCCACTTGATTCTCTTTTCTTTTAAGATCACTAACATGTGTCCAAATTAGGCCGTCGGCATGTATAGCGTCTAGCCAAGATTGATAGCTTCCTGGCTTATCTAAAGAAATACCCAAAACAGTAAAGTTTTTATCTTTATAAGTATTAAATGCCTTTAATATGTTGGGGTTTTCGTGGCGACAAGGAGCACACCAACTAGCCCAAAAATCTATTAATAAGTATTTACCTTTAAAAGAGGCTAATGTAACCGGTTTTCCCAATGTATCATTTTGTGTAAATGGCATTGCATACACACCAATCCCTGTTTTTTTAGCTGTTTCGATTTTTTGTCGGAAATTAATTCCTGAAATTGAATGCTGGACTGCTTTAGGTAATTTATTAAAAAATGGTTCAATTTTTTTTGCTTCAAACGCATACCCAGCATAGCTTTTTAATACATATAAGGCGATGGGTGAAATTGGATTTTTTTCTAAATATGGCAGAAATACTTTTTCTTTTTTTTCAGCATCAATCATATTGAAATTTTTTCCTAAATTTTTTGCTTCCACCGCTTTCCCTTGTTTCATTAATGCAAAAACTTCATTGGAATTTTTAGCCTGTCTGTCAATATAAGGTTTTTGTAATTCAAAAAACTTTTCGTACTCTAGATGTGATTTGGATCCTGAAATTTTAGCTAACCGTAATGAGTCTTTCACTTCTATTTTTATATCCCCTGGTTCAAGAAAAAATAATTTCACTTCCCTACGGGCTAATCTCTGACCAACAAGTGGTTTAAATACTACCACCATATTTGCATCAATCACTTCATCAACTTTCAATGTAAGTTTAAATTTAGAACTTTCTACTAATGCAGTATCAGAGAACCTTGTTTCACCAACCGTATAATTAAAATAAACAAACGCAACTGGATTTTGGTAATCTAATTGACCTTCAATAGAAATATTTTGTGCTTGAAGAAAAGGAAGAAAAAAAATAGACACAAAACCTAATAATAATAATTTTTTCATTTTAATAGCAATATTTAACAACTAAAAATTCAATAGCTTTATATAGTTTTATCTTATGGGTTATCTTTCATGCCAGGATTATCATTAAGTACCCTTGTAGGTATTCTTAAGGTTAACCTTTCAGGTCTTAATACATAAGAATCAATTGATCCTGTGGCATAATAAAGTTTATGTGTATAGGTATTTGCACTAAATAACGGATCTACAGAAAGCCTTCTCATATCAAACCATCTAGTACCTGTAAAAGCCAATTCTCTTAGACGTTCATCCATTACATATTTTATCATTTGAGTTTGCGTATACCCAACAGGTACTACAGCATCAGCATTAGGCATTCTTTTTTGTCTTAAAAAAAGCAAATCCTCAGCAGCACTTCCCGCACCATATAAACTATTTGCCCTAGCCCTGCATTCAGCTCTCATTAAATATATTTCTGGAATATTCATCCCTGTTGCTTGTATAATGGGAGCAATTCTTCTCATACATCCTACGGGATAGGTTAACGTAGTGTTGTTGTAATATTTTCTTCTTAAATCATTAACACCATATAGCGCAGTAACTTCAGGCGATAAAACAAAATAATTATTAGCGCTACTTATGTGTGAGTTAATATCTTGTTTACCATAAATGCTTTCTACATTATTTGGAGAAGTAATTAAAGTGGGTCCCGAAGTGGCCATAGAAGTAGAATACAATGCGCCTCCAACCACCATTTCAATATTGAAGTCATAAATACGTGTAGGCACCCCTGTATTAGCTGTAATAATAGATATTGCATCATTAACATTTGTCAATGCTTCTGGATATTTACCCATTGCAAGGTAAACCTTACCTAATAATGATTTTGCTAAGCCACGAGAAGCTCTATGCCTTGATGAAACGATTAAAGGTAAATCAGGAATAGCTGTTGTTAAATCATTGATCATAAAATTATACACCTCATTTAAAGTTGCTCTTGAATAGGGCGATTTATTAATATCAGATTCCATAATTAAAGGAAATCCCAAATCAGTAGCAGCTGTTGAACTATTGTAGGGTTTTGTAAAAAGATTTGTATAATGTATATAAACCCAAGCTCTGCCTGTAAGTGCTTCTGCTTTAATGGCTCTTTTTTCATCATCAGTCCCACCATCTGAATCCATCACTTCGTTAATGACTTTATTGAATAAATAAAGAGATTTGGTTAATGCAGAAATTTCAGAAGGATCAACTTCTGGATTATAGATGTTATCCTCGTAACGAAATAGTCTTTGGTCTATTAAAGTTCTCACTCCAAAAAAAGGATCCCTTGCTATTAATTCATCTCCTAGAGCTGTATATAATGTAGCAAGAGTGTAGTTTGTGAAAGTGCTAGAATTCATGATCATGTTATAATCATTGGTTGTTGAAGCAATTAGCTTTCCTTTTGGAACCACTTCTAGAAAACTCTTTTTGCAAGAAAGTAATGATAACAACAAAATCAATGTGAGTAAAATTTTGAAATTATTTTTTAATATATTTTTCATAATTTAATTTTTAAATTTAAAATTTAACATTCAATCCAACAGCTATAGAACCTTGCCCAACTTGCATTGTTCTATCTAAAGTATAATTGATATCAGATATCTGAAATTCTGGATCTATATCATATTTATTAGCTTTCCATAACATCAGATTATTCAGTTGGATCTTGAATCTAATTTCATCGGCTTTTAATTTTTTCAAGATAGTTTTGGGTAGCGCATAAGAAAAAGTAATATCCCTCATTTTAATATATGATGCGTCATAAACATTATTACTACCATAAAAATAGTATGCAATATTTCTGCGATTAGTATTTGCATTGATATAAGAAGGGATATCTGTATTTGCTTCATCGCCCTTTTGTTGCCATCTGTAAAGTAAATCACTGTGTAAATTTCCAGACTGTAATTGCGGATAACTTCCCTGAGAATAACCCATACTTAAATTTAGTGGAGTGATTCTTCCATTAAACTTTTGCGAAACATCTCTTCTTCCATAATAACCCAAATTAAAAATGATACTTGAAGAAATACTAAAGTTTTTGTAAGCAATAAAATTCAACAATCCTCCATTCCAAACTGGCTGAAAAGATCCCATATGAGTAGCGCCATCAATAGATAAGTTTGTAGTGCTAGCACCTTTGTATTTTGTGCCATCTGGCATGTAAATTTGAGGGTCACCTAAAGTATCAAGACCTGCCCAGTTATAAGCAAAAATTGATAGCGCTGGATAACCAGCATAGTATTTCGTTTGTTGTACTAATTTAGACAAATCGGTGATGGCAGAAATTTGTACCAGTTTTGTAATCTTATTAATATTATAACCCAAATTAAGAGTAGTCTGCCAAGTAAAGTTTTTTGTTGAAATATTTACAGTTGTTATTGAAATTTCAATTCCTTTATTATTCATATCACCATAATTACCAACAATACTACTAGCCCCTGCTAAAAAGTTAGTGGGTAATTGGCCTATTAGATCAGTTGTTTTTCTTTCATAATAATCAATACTGCCATACATTTTTCTTTTAAATAATGAATAGTCAATTCCAAGATTTAAGTTTTCAGTTCTCTCCCAAGTTAATGCCCTATTTGCATAGGTTGAAATATTCAGCCCAGGCCCTGGTGCAAAAGAGGAAGATGCTGCAGTAAGCACATCATAAGAAGTTGCCGAACCGGGTACTGGTGCATTACCTGTAATACCATAGGTTGCTCTAACTGCCAAACTAGATACCCAATCTATTTTATTCATAAATGACTCCCCACTTATTTGCCATTTAGTACCTATACTCCAAACCGGTTTTCGTTGAGCCGATTTATCAATACCAAACAAATTAGATTCATCAATTCTCCAACTTCCATTTAGCGTATACTTTGATTTAAAAGTATACCCTGCATTTGTATAATAAGATGAATTTCTAGTAGTTAGTTCAGATTCAGCATACATTGCACTAGTTAATAAACTTTTATTACCCGTATTATT
>JAPLEL010000211.1 GCA_026391415.1 Bacteroidota bacterium | reverse complement strand
TTGAACGCCATTATTGGCCAAAAACCCTTTTCTTGTAACTGTTGTAATCATTGATTTGTAAAGCGTTAATAGGTTTTTTATATCTGCATTAAAAACGTATCGGATTTCAGCTATTTTTGAGAAGTCAATATTTGCATGGAATTTCCTGTCTTTCTCCGTAGATTTTAAATCAAGACTCCATCCAGCAATCATCATTTTAGTGGCTTTATTTTTATTATTATTTGATATACATAAATAAATATTATCCTTGTCATTACTAATGGCAAAAACCAATCCACTGATGCTGTCTACATAGTTAAATGGTTTGCTCCATTCAATATCTGAACCATCAATACTAATTTCATGAGAAGACCATTTTGATTCAGCAATAGTAGATTGTGCAATTGATTTTGATAAAAACAAAATCAAAAAAGGGAGGGTAATTAATATTTTTTTCATTGTAATTAATTTTTAATCTGGTGCAGAAAAGGTAAAGATAATTTTCGAATAAAGTTTACCATGGAACTAAAAGTACCTAGCTTTTCATTTTTTACTATTGAATAAGAATGACTAAGTAAAGAGATTTCGGTAGTTAAATTCCATTTGAAAAAAAATTAAAGGAAAATAACTCCTAAAATCTTCATTTTGGTGGAAAAACTGGTGGAAAAACCTGTTTCAGAAGGTCCTAAAAAGAAATAACCTATTGATTTTCAATAGGTTATTTCTTTTTAAAAGTTGCCCGACCTGGATTCGAACCAAGACAAACTGTACCAAAAACAGTTGTACTACCCTTATACTATCAGGCAATCCGTTCCAATTTAGTTGGATGGGCTGCAAAAATAGGGCTGTACCCAAATTGTTCCAAATATTTTAAAAGAAATATTAGTTAAAAAGAACCCGTTATTCAAAATAAACGTGTTTTTTAAATCAAACACATTTGAAACTTGTCATTTGGTTCAAGCCGAATGATTATATTTAGTCCTATAATTAAAAGTCAAAAAGATAAACATGACAAACAAACTGATTTTATTAGGTCTTTTCGTAACAGCAATGCTAATTATGTCTTTTAGAACAGAAAAGAAAAAGAAAGTAATCTTTTTTGGAGATTCCATTACTTCAGCAGCTGTAAACCCTGGTGGTTATATTCGTTTGATTGATACCATCATTCAAAAAGCAGGTTTATCAAATCAATATGATTTGGTAGGTGCTGGTGTTAGTGGAAATAAAGTGTATGATTTGTATTTAAGGATGGAAGAAGATGTGTTACAAAAAAATCCAGATATCGTTTTAATTTACATTGGTGTAAATGACGTTTGGCACAAAGCAGGTTCTGGCACTGGAACCGATTATGATAAGTTTGGTAAATTTTATGAAGCCATTGTAAAAAAGATTCAAGCAAAAGGAGCCAAAGTGATATTGTGTACGCCTGCTGCCATTGGTGAAAGAACCGATCATACCAATCAACAAGATGGTGATTTGAATATGTATTGTAAATGGATTCGCAGTTTTGCCGCAAGCAAGCAATTGCAGTTAGTAGATTTAAGAGCAGGATTACTTAATTACAACCTACAACACAATCCAGAAAACAAAGAGAAAGGTATTTTAACCTCAGATAGGGTGCATTTAAACCCCGCAGGCCAACAATTTGTAGCGGATGCTATGTGGGAAGAAATTAAGGCTGTTAAATAACTAAAAAGTTAGCATCAAATTAAAATCTTCGCAGCGAATCTAATTAGAAACGCTGCGAAGATTTTTTTATGCAATAACTAAATCGAGGTTTTTCTTTCCGCGTCTAACTAATAAGTATTTGCCTTTTAATTTTTCTGCCAATTCAATTTGGTAATTAATATCTGTAATTTTCACTTCATTCAAACTAAGGCCACCAGCTTGTAACATTTTCCTTGCTTCGCCTTTGCTAGCAAAACAACCGCTATCCGCTAAAAAGCTTACAATATTCGCAGGAAATTCACCACTGTATTCGTGTATTGGAAGACCACTTGTTTCTAAAACCGCATTGTCAGTTTCATTAATAAAAGCCAATGCATCTCCACCAAACAAGGCTTTTGATGTTTTAATAATTTGTTCATATGCCGCTTCACTGTGTACAAAACAAGTGAGTTCTTGCGCTAGTTTAAGTTGTAAAACTTTCAGTTCTGGTTTTATTTCGTGCTCTTCAATTAATGGATCAATAATTTCTTTTGTTAAGAGGGTAAAAATTTTAATCCATTTTTTTGAATCCTCATCGCTAGCATTTAACCAAAATTGATAGAATTGATAAGGGGTTGTTTTTGTAGGATCTAACCAAACATTTCCTTTTTCAGTTTTACCAAACTTACCGCCGTCTGCTTTGGTAATTAAAGGACAAGTAAATGCAAATGCTTCACCGCCTGCTTTGCGTCGAACGAGTTCGGTGCCTGTAAGAATATTTCCCCATTGGTCACTGCCACCCATTTGTAATTTGCAATTTCTATTTTGATAAAGCCAATAAAAATCATATCCCTGCACCAATTGATAAGTGAATTCGGTAAAGCTCATACCTGTTTCGCCATCCAATCGTTTTTTTACACTGTCTTTTTGCATCATGTAATTCACGGTAATATGCTTGCCTACATCACGAATGAATTTTAAAAAACTAAAATCTTTAAACCAATCGTAGTTGTTTACTAATTCTGCTGCATTGGTTTTGCTGCTATTGAAATCCAAAAATTTGCTTAATTGTTTGCGAACGCCTTCTTGGTTAAATTGAAGGGTTTCTTCACTTAATAAATTACGTTCTTCGCTTTTACCACTTGGGTCACCCACCATTCCTGTTGCACCTCCAACCAAAGCAAAAGGCTTATGACCTGCTTTTTGTAGGTGTACCAATAATAAAATAGGCACCAAACTTCCAATATGCAAACTATCGGATGTTGGGT
>JAPLEL010000201.1 GCA_026391415.1 Bacteroidota bacterium | reverse complement strand
GGAAAACTCAATCCGCTTTTTAATGCAAGTATATACTGGTTAGGGACCAATACTGGCGTATTTACAGATAGTTTAGGTGTGTTCTCTATATCACCTAATGCTAATAGCAATAAATTAGTTATCAGTTATATTGGGTATGAGTCAGATACAATAAACGTTGATACAAATACAGCGTTAAAGATGATTTTAGCTTCAAAAAAACAGTTGTCTGAAGTTACGGTTTTCAGCAAACAAAAAACATCTTATTTTTCTCCACTGGCTACCATAAGAACAGAAGTGATGACTAGTGGTGAGTTGTTAAAAGCAGCCTGTTGTAATTTAAGTGAGAGTTTTGAAACCAATCCCTCGGTTGATGTGTCATACAACGACGCAGTAACAGGCTCTAAACAAATTCAATTGCTTGGACTGAGTGGTAATTACACACAACTAACTGTTGAAAATTTACCAGGTCCTAGAGGATTAGCAACACCACTTGGTTTAAATTCTATTGCAGGACCCTGGATAGAAAGTATACAACTAACAAAAGGCGTTGGATCTGTAGCAAATGGTTTTGAAAGTATTGCAGGACAAATTAATGTTGAATTGAAAAAGCCTGAAACTGCCGAGCAATTGCTTGCGAATATTTATGTAAATGAATTAGGCAAAACTGATTTAAATATTAATCTTTCTAAGAAGCTTAGTAATAAATGGTCTAGCGGATTATTATTGCACGAAGATTTTTTAAACAATAGTCAACTAGATTTTAATAAAGATGGTTTTAGAGACTTACCAACTGGCAATCAATTTAGTTTGGTTAATCGTTATAAGTATGATAATAATAAAGGACTTTTATCGCAATTTGGCATTAAAATATTTAAGGATGATCGGGTAGGAGGACAAACTAGTTTTAATGAAAAAACCGATATTAATTCAACTATTAAATATGGCTTAGCAATTAATACACAGCGCTATGAAGCATTTGGTAAAATAGGCTATGTATTTCCGCAACAGAAATATAAGAGTATAGGGCTACAATTAGCTGCAATTGACTACACGCAAACTTCTTATTTTGGTTTTACCAATTACAATTCAAAACAGCAGAGTTTTTATAGTAATTTAATTTATCAATCTATTATTAACTCTACCATCCATAAATTTAGAACAGGCTTGAGTGTTCAATACGACCATTATAATGAAGATGTTAAGTTCTTAAATTATAATAGAAAAGAATTGGTTGCTGGAGGATTTTTTGAATACACTTTTACGCCTTCAGAAAACTTTAGTGCAGTTGCTGGAATTAGGGCCGACAATAATAATTTATATGGTGCTTTTTTAACACCAAGGTTGAATTTGCGTTATGAGCCAATTAAGGGAACTATCATTAGAACTAGTGCAGGTAGGGGTCAGCGAACAGCCACAATTTTTGCCGAAAACAATAGTGTGTTTGTAAGTGCTAGACAAGTAAATATAATATCTAACAATACCAATAATGCATATGGATTAAATCCTGAAGTTTCATGGAATAAAGGCATTAGTATTGAGCAACAATTCAAATTATTTCAAAATAATGCAACACTTAGTTTTGATTATTTTAGAAATGATTTTACGAATCAAGTGGTTGTAGACCTCGAAAATGCTAGAGAAGTGAAATTTTATAATTTATTAGGGAAGTCATATTCTAATAGTTTTCAAGTAGAGTTAACTAGTCAATTATTTAGTAAAATTGATGTTCGTTTGGCCTATCGGTATTTTGACGTTAAACAAACTTATAGTGGGCAATTATTAGACAAGCCCTTTGTTGCAAAAAATCGAGCCTTTTTAAGCCTAGATTATGCAACTACTAATGGCTGGAAGTTTAATTATACCATTACTTATAATGGAAAGAAAAGACTTCCAAACACCAATGCAAACCCAGCAGCATTCCAATTGCCTAGTTATTCTCCTGAATATTTTTTAATGAATATGCAAATCACCAAAAAGTTCAATAAAAAAATGCCAATGGAAGGTTATATTGGTGTAGAAAATGCCACCAATTACTTTCAGCAAAATGCAATTATTTCTGCATCTCAACCTAATAGTCAATATTTTGACGCGTCAATGATTTGGGGCCCAATTTCCGGCAGAATGTTGTATTTTGGGTGGAGGTTAAAAATTAATTAATTAAACAAACAATCAATATGAAAACAACAAAAATGCTGATGATGGCAGCTTTTACCATCTTGTCAATGTCTGTTTTTGCTCAAACAACAAAAGATCAAACCAAACAAAAAGTAGATACTACTGTGGTAAAAAAAGATGCATTTGTTTGTCCGATGCATAAAGACATTACTAGTCCAAAACCAGGTAAGTGTAGTAAATGTGGAATGGATTTGAAGGTAAAAAAAGCTTAATTTGACTGCACCTCTTTAAAATTTGGGAATGAATTTTCAAATTCTGAAGGGGTGCATCCTTTTTCTTTTTTAAAGGCTCTATTAAAAGTGCTTTTAGATGTAAATCCTGCTTTTAATGCTATGGTTGAAATTTTATAATCAACTAATTCTCCGTTACGAATTTGTTTAATAAAGTAGTTAATTCTGTATTGATTTACAAAATCAGTGAACCTTTTTTGAAAATGTTGATTTATAATAAAAGACAATTCTCTTGAAGGAATATTAGTGGCAACAGCAATGTCATTTATAGTAATATTAGGTTTTAGAAAAGGTAATTCTTTTTCAAAATAGGCAGTAATTTTTTTTATTTCATTTTCAAATTCCTCAATATTTATTTCTGCTAAATTCAGCTCCGAGTCATTGTTTATATCTATTTTGGAGTGCTCTTTTTTTGTATAATTCAAAT
>JAPLEL010000074.1 GCA_026391415.1 Bacteroidota bacterium | reverse complement strand
TTTTACAGATTAATGCCGGCGCAGGTGGTACAGAGAGTCAAGACTGGGCAGAAATGCTTTTACGCATGTATAGAATGTATGGCGAAAAGCAAGGTTGGAAACTTACCGAATTAGACTATCAAGACGGAGACGGTGCGGGCATTAAAAGTGCCACCATACAATTTGATGGAGATTTTGCTTATGGGTTTTTAAAAGCCGAAAGCGGGGTGCATCGATTGGTGCGTATTTCGCCATTTGATAGCAATGCCCGAAGACATACATCCTTTGCATCTGTATTTGTATATCCATTAATTGATGATACCATTGAAATAGCCGTGAACCCTGCCGATTTGGAATGGGCGTTTTATAGAAGTGGTGGTAGTGGTGGACAAAACGTAAACAAAGTAGAAACCGCTGTTCGATTGAAACATGGACCAAGTGGATTTATAGTAGAATGTCAACAGTCAAGAACACAAGGCGAGAACAGAGAGTTGGCTTTGAAAATGTTAAAGAGCAGGTTGTACGAAGAAGAATTGCGCAAGCGCCAAGAAGTACTAAATGCAACCAATGCAGGCAAGAAAAAAATAGAGTGGGGTAGTCAAATAAGAAGTTATGTTTTTCATCCGTATAAAATGATTAAAGACCACCGTACAGATTACGAAGTAGGTAATGTGGGTCCTGTAATGGATGGTGAATTAGATGGATTTATTAAAGCCTATTTGATGTTGGAGAAAGAAGATATTGATAACAAATAGCACCCATTAAAAGGCTAGCATTTCGAATTTATTTTTTGGTCGTCGGTCTTCTTGCCATTTAAAATTGCGCAGCTTTATTTCTTCGTGGTTTACCTGCCGCATAGGGTAAGCATTGCCTTCTAGGTTATTTCTAAAAATTACTTTCTGTGGTTTGTTGTCTAAGAAACTGATATCAATCATTTCGGCGGACGATTTATTGACGCCGGTAAATCGTTTAAAATCATCGAGCCCATAATATACATTTTCGGCATTGCCTTTTGCCCGCATAAAATTAATTTGACCATCATTAAACAATGCGTTGATTGATGTGCCTTTTAATTGGTTATAATAATTGCTACTACTATCTGCTTTGTTTAGTGCCATGGCATTTTCGTAAACAAATAAACGCTCGGGCTTTTTATTTTGTGTAAATAAATACAAAGTGTCTCCACTAATTTGATTGTCTTTGGCCCATACAATTGGGTCTTTAAATAAACGGAATACAGAATCTTGTAAAGAATAAAATAAACTATCGCCTACTGCTTGTAATGAGTCGGAATAAATGCGTACATGGTAAAATGCTTCAATAAATTTATCGTTGGTACTATCTGATTTATTTTTATCTACTGCACTACTATCTTTACGCATAGTCGAGTCGCGAACCGTTGGTACGTTTCTTGTTTTGATTAAATCCGATAAGCGAGCAGAATACAATGTATCGGCTGTAATGTAGATGGAGTCGAGTCCTTGCTTAATTAATAGTAATGGTTTTTGTGTTGCAAGGAATACCGATTTTTTATTATTGGTTTTAATATTATTGGCAATTAAATCATAGCCTTGTGCGGTGTCTTTGCTTTTGTACACAGCGTTTCCAGAGAATTCGCCTAGTCCGGTAGAATCATCAAAAGCCATATCGTTAGCAGTAAAAGTATAAGTACTATCGTCTATAAATGAACGTTGGTGTAGTACGCCTTTTTTATTTTTGGTATCAAAAAAACCATCCTTGGTTGTAATGGTTCTTTTTTCGTTTCGAATAACAGTAGGGCTACTGAACGTAGCAATATTGGTATTGGTATTGTATTGTAAGGTATCGGTATTAATGGTGTATTCTGGATTAACTAATTTAACACCTTTGTAAAATAGCATGTCTTTGGTATCTCCGTAATAATATCCTTCTTTACTGGTGAGTACGGTTTTTTCATCAACTAGTTTACCGCCATTATGGTAGATGCCTATTTTAATGGTTACATCGTATTCTAAATCTTCGGTGGTTAATACGCCCTTGCCATCAGTGAGTTTTACTTTCTTTTTTAAGTAGGCTTTTTTTTCTTTACCTAAGTATTTTAAATATTGCGCGTAAGTATGCACACTATCGGCATCATTAATATGTACGTTTACAAAAGCTTCTAAAGTATTTTGAACGCTGTTTAAAACTATACTATCCGCATAGAACAATGTTTTTTCTTGTCTTACCAATACATTGCCACCTAATGAAATTAAATTAGTGGCACTATCTACTTTCACAGCATTGTAACGATCGGCCCTTAAAATATCAATTTGTTTTCCTGGAACAATTGTGTCATTGGCATTTTTTTGTGCCATACTAGCAAAAGCTATTACAGACATGAAAAAAACTAAATAACATTTTTGTATTCCTTTCATGTTAATTGTGCTTCAACGAATCGGTTAAGGGAGCTATTAATGGACCTGATTTATCTTTCTTGCCAAATACAGAAACTTGTACATAGCGTTTTGGATGCATGCGCAAATCATCTAATAAAATATTGGCACTATGCACGGTATTATTTAGGTTGGTATATAAAGCTTTGTCGTTAATTAATTTCCCTAATGAGCCATCTTGAGATTCTAATTTACCCATTACGGTGTTTAGTTTTTCAAGCGCCAATTTCATTTGTGCAACACTGCCAGTAATATCTGCTTTTGCTAATTGGTCGGTTGTTTTTTCTACATTACTAAGAGTGCGTGAAACCTTTTCATTATTATCCGACAAATTTTTTGTGAAGCTATTTACATTGTCCATTGATTTTGCAATAGCACCCGATTGTTGGTTTAACATTTTTTCAATAGAAGCGGCAGATCCAATTAAACTAGCAGTGGTTTTATTCATATTACCAATCACTTCCTGTAAATTATTTTTTG
>JAPLEL010000110.1:24779-37652 GCA_026391415.1 Bacteroidota bacterium | reverse complement strand
ACATTAGAAGATACTTATGCTGCTCTGCGGATGGTAGTTAGTGAAATAATGTCTCAGAAAAAAAGAGTGGTAATTCTAGGTGGATCGCATGACCTTACGCAAGCGCAATACCAAGCATATGGCACAACCAATAGAATTATTGATGTAGCCTGTGTAGATGCACGTATTGATTTAGATATGGATAGCGTTTTGCCAGCAGATAATTTTTTAGTAGAATTATTAACAGGGATTCCTAACTATTTAAAACACTATAGTCATATTGGATTTCAGAGTTATTTTATGCACCCTGAAATGCTAGAAACCATTAATAAATTAGGATTTGATTGTTATAGAGTAGGCAAGGTAAAAGAACGATTAGAAGAAATGGAGCCTGCTATTCGTAACAGCGAACTATTTAGTTTTGATATTGCTGCCATTCAAAATGCACACGCACCAGCCAACTATTTAACACCTAATGGTTTTAATGGAGAAGAAGCTTGTACACTAATGCAGTATGCAGGTATGAGCACACAATGCAATACAATAGGTATTTACGGATATATTGCAGAGCAAGATGTTCATGCACTTACCGCCAAGCAAATTTCACACATGTTATGGTATTTGATGGATGGAATATATAAGAGTAAACAAGAAGCTGCACTAGACAATCGTTCGGAGTTTAATGAATTTACCATGGCTTTTGCCGAAGCAGAAACTGTTTTTTTACAAAGCAAAAGAACGGGAAGGTGGTGGATGCAATTGCATAATGGCAAATATGTTGCTTGTAGTTATACCGACTACCAAATAGCCTGCAATAATGATATTCCAGAACGTTGGTACCGTGCTATAGCACATAGTTAATACTGCATTGAAATTTCTTAACTTGCTAATCATTGTAAATTAATCTTCATGCAACGAATTCAAGTATTCCTCCTGGTTTTAATTCTTTTTTTATTTGCTTGTAGCACAGCTAAAAAAATAAATTCTACTGCAGTTCCATTAGCAGCTAATCTACAAACCGAATTATTATCGGCGCCTGACTTAGCGGGTGCGCATATTGGCTTTTCTGTTTATGATCCTGTTACAAAATCCTATCTATATAATTACCAGGGCGATAAATATTTTATTCCAGCAAGTAATACCAAAATTATTACTTGCTATGCTGCCATGAAATATTTGGGGGATAGTTTAGTGGGTTTACGCTATGTAAATAAAGAGAACGGAACTGTTGAAGTAGAAGCCAATGGAGACCCAAGTTTTTTACATCCAGATTTTCGTTTTCAACCGGTGTATGATTTCTTAAAAAAACAAAATAGCATTTTACTGACCGATCAAAACTGGAAAGCGAAATCTTTGGGAATGGGCTGGGCCTGGGACGACTACGAAAGTGACTATATGGCCGAGCGAAGCCTATTGCCTATTTATGGAAACGTAGTTCATTTTAATAAATCAAAACAGCCACAAGCCATACCCTCATTTTTTAATAATGTACTCAGTAATGCCACTAAAATCACTAACGGATTTTATAGTATTAAACGTCTGTTAAATGCCAACCAATTTAGTGCTGTGCCTTCAAAAAATATGTTTGCTGCAACAGATATTCCTTTTTATACAGGCGATAATACACTACTCACTAATTTATTACAAGATACTTTAAAAAATAGTTTTCAAATAGCGCATTTTACGCTAGAACGCTTACCTGATGTACATCTTATTCATACACAACCTACAGATAGTTTGTTAAAAATCATGATGCATCGTAGTGATAATTTTTTTGCTGAGCAAAGTTTGTTAATGGTCAGTAATCAATTATTAGGCGAAATGTCATCTTCAAAAATCATTGATAGTTTACTCAATTCAGATTTAAAAGATTTACCGCAAAAACCAAAATGGGTTGATGGCAGTGGATTGAGTAGGTATAATTTATTTACACCGCAAGATTTTGTAGCTGTTTTGTTAAAAATGAAAACAGAGTTTGCTTGGGATAGAATCACTACTATTTTAGCTTCTGGAGGCAGCGGTACACTTGGTAGTTATTACAAAAACATATCCGGAAAAATTTATGCAAAAACTGGTTCTTTAAGTAATAATGTGGCGCTTAGCGGCTACCTAATAACCAAGTCTGGAAAAACATTAATCTTCTCTGTACTTGTAAGTAATTATATGGGATCGGGTCCTGCAATCAGAAAAAATGTAGAAACATTTTTAACGCGTATTATTGAAACCCAATAATAATACTATCGTCTAAACATGCTATCTAAATAATCTTCTTTAAACTCTAAATAGGTAGGGCTACCTGTTGGCGTAACATTCGGGCTGCTGCAAGAAAATAAATCCTCTACTAATACCAACATTTCTTTTTGCGTTAATGCTTGTCCGGTTTTAATGGCTTGTTGACGAGACATGCAACGAACCAATTTTTCGCGTTTGCTAAATTTAATATCGTTGCTGAAATGTTTGAACTGTTCAATTAATAATTCAATGGCATGTTTTTCATTGCCAGGTAAAATATCTGCAGGAATTCCTTGAATAACAAAGCGGTTATTGTTGGTTGGAATTAATTGATAACCGATGGCTAGTAAATCGGGTAATAAATCATGCAATAGTGCGGCGTCAGCTCCCGACAAATCTAGTTCTATCGGAAACAAGCTTTGCTGTGTAGGCATTTGTTGGCCGTGAGCGGCAAGGCTATATCTATCGTATAATATTCTTTCGTGTGCAAGCTGCTGATGGACTAGTATAAAACCATTATTTGTAGCGGCAATAATATAGCTATGGTGTAATTGCAATAAACTTGTATCAGGAATAATACTTAGTGTTTTTGACTGGTAATTTGGGGTAATTGATTGTTGTTTGGGTGCAGCATAATTAGCGGAAGTATTTTCTTCTGCTGATTGATTTGAGTTGCCATCAAAAAAACTTTTCCAATGTTTTAATTCGCTAGAATGAGATGGCTCAATAAAATGAGCCTGATTTTTTTGTGTAAATGTTTTATACAAGCTAGACGAAACTGCTGCGTCTTTTTTATCGGTCGTAAAAGGTTTACTAACTGCGTCTAGTCCTTGAATTTCTGCATTCAAAGTAAAGTCTAAAGAGGGTGCAATACTAAATTGCGCTAGCGAATACTTTACCGCTGCTTGAACAAAAGCATAAATAATTTTTTCATCCTCAAATTTAATTTCTTGTTTGGTAGGATGCACATTAATATCTACTTGCGATGGATCTAAATCGATATATAAAACATAGCTAGGAAAACTATCTTTTGCAATCATTTCGTTGAAAGCCGCATTCACTGCATGATTGAGGTAGGCGCTTTTTATAAATCGGTTGTTTACAAAAAAATATTGGTCGCCCCTAGTTTTGCGGGCTGTTTCTGGCTTACCCACAAATCCATAAATATTCATGTAATCAGTCTCTTCATTTACACTTACTAATTTGGCATTGTATTGCGATCCTAAAATTTGAACAATGCGTTGTTTTAAAGAACCAGCCTCTAAATGAAAAACTTCTTGTCCATTACTAGTTAATGAAAAAAACACATTCGGAAATGCCATTGACACTCGAATAAATTCATCTACAATATGCCGCATTTCAGCAGCATTGCTTTTTAAAAAATTTCTGCGGGCAGGCACATTGAAAAATAAATTTTTCATACTAATACTTGTGCCTACTTGAAATGCACAAGCTTCTTGTTTTATGACCGCACTATTTTCTATTTCAATAAAACTGCCTAAACTATCTTCTGCACGTTTTGATTTTAATTCAACCTGTGCAACCGCAGCAATGGAAGCAAGCGCTTCGCCTCTAAAACCCATTGTTTTAATACTAAACAGGTCGTCGATATTTTTTATTTTACTGGTAGCATGTCTTTCAAAACACATTTTAGCATCAACTGCACTCATTCCATTGCCATTGTCAATTACCTGAACTAAGGCTTTTCCTGCATCTGTTATAAATAGTTTCACTTCTGTGGCTCCGGCATCTACTGAATTTTCCAATAATTCCTTCACCGCACTAGCTGGCCGCTGAATCACTTCGCCGGCTGCTATTTGGTTAGCAATATTGTCTGGTAGTAAATGAATAATATCTGCCACTCTGCTTGTAATTTGATAAAGTTTGTAAAAATAGCATTATCCCTGTATCTACACGGCTATGTTCCACTAAATTTGCCATTCAATTGTAGAAATATGTTATTGAGTGCAGATATTAAAAAATTAGCCCGTCATTTTGTGCCGGAAAATTATACCCTTACTACCTGGGAAAGCCTAGAGCCCTTTTTTAAAAATCTACTAGACCGAGCCATTGAATCGCCTGCCGATTTAGAACAATGGTTAAAAGACATGAGTGAAATGGAAGCCGTAGTTAGTGAAGACGCATGCTGGCGACAGATTAAAATGACCTGCGATACCACCGATGAATCATTAGAAGCAGCATTTACCTATTTCTGTATGGAGATTCAGCCCCAATTGCAGCCCTATGCCGATTTGCTGAATAAAAAATTCATACAGTCGCCATTTACTAAGCAACTCGATCAAGCTAAATATTATACTTATTTGCGTAGTGTTGAAAAAAGCATTGAACTTTTTAGAGAAGCAAATATTCCTTTGCAAGCAGAATTAAGTGTCATGCAGCAACAATATGGTGCTATTGCAGGCAAAATGACTGTTGAGGTGAATGGCCAAGAATACACATTACAACAAGCTGCCAAATTCTTAGAAAGTGATGATAGGTCTTTGCGCGAAGCAGTGTACCGAAAAATTCAGGATCGTCGATTACAAGATAAAGATGCAATGCATAGCTTATACACGCAATTGATTCAAAAACGAAATGAACTAGCAAAGAATGCAGGATTTGACAATTATCGCGATTATAAATTTGTCGACTTAGGCCGATTCGAT
Organism: Bacteroidota bacterium; assembly: GCA_026391415.1. Classification (GTDB taxonomy): domain Bacteria; phylum Bacteroidota; class Bacteroidia; order Chitinophagales; family Chitinophagaceae; genus Sediminibacterium. The sequence continues at coordinate 32,775 of JAPLEL010000110.1, read as the reverse complement.
TATACCAAGGAAGACTGTTTTCAATTTCACGAAGCAGTGAAATTGCATGTATTACCCTTGATTGAAAAAATCTATGCTAAGAAAAAACAAAAACTACAATTAGATAAATTATATCCTTGGGATACCGAGGCAGAACCCGCAGGTATTGAGCCATTAAAGCCATTTACGGATAGCAATGATTTGTACGAAAAATCAGTGAAATGTTTTGAAGCCCTCAATCCTTTTTTTGCAGATTGTTTGCGCAAGATGAAGGAGTTAAAACATTTTGATTTAGAAAGTAGAAAAGGCAAAGCACCAGGTGGATATAACTGTCCATTAACGGAATCGGGCGCACCATTTATTTTTATGAATGCTGCTGGTCAAATGAGTGATGTAACCACCATGGTTCACGAAGGGGGTCATGCCATTCATTCTTTTTTAGCACACCAATTAGATTTGAGTGCGTTTAAAGAATATCCAATGGAAATTGCGGAAGTGGCAAGTATGTCAATGGAATTATTTAGCATGAATCATTGGGATGCATTTTTTAATAATGCTAGTGATTTAAACCGTGCCAAAGAACACCAATTAGAAAGAACCATTACTATCTTTCCTTGGATTGCCATTATTGATAAATTCCAGCACTGGGTTTATGAGTATCCACAACACAGCATTGAAGAACGTACCAATACTTGGATGTCTATTCTTAAAGAATTTTCTACTGAAAGCATCGACTACACAGGATTAGAAGCCTATCGCGAAATTGGATGGCAGCGTCAATTGCATTTGTTTGAAGTGCCTTTTTATTATATTGAATATGGCATTGCACAACTTGGTGCTATTGGTTTGTGGATGCAATACCAACAAAATCCACAGCAGGCATTGCAAAATTATATGCAAGCACTAAGCTTGGGCGGCACTAAAACTTTGCCAGAACTATACAAAGCGGCAGGTTTAAAATTCGATCTATCTCCTAGTCATATAAAAACATTAATGGAGTTTACTGCAAAAGAAATGGATAAGTTGCATTAGAAAAAATCAATCTTGCACATAAAAAAACTGCGTATCATTTATTCGATACGCAGTTTTTATTAAATACATCCGTATCGTTTTTTACAACGATACGGACTATTTAATTTTCATTATTTGTTGACGGCGCATCTTGCGATGGTTGCTGCGGAGGTGTTTGTTGTTGTCTTGGTTGAATAGGTCTTTGCTCACGTTGAGGGCCACGATTTTGATCGCGATTTTGTGGTGGTCTTTGTTGTTGTCCACGATTTTGCTGAGGGCCTCTTTGTTGATCGCGTTGTTGGCCTTGTTGGCCTTGTTGTTGCGGTCCGCGATTTTGTATAGGTCTGTTTTGTCCTTGATTTTGTTGTGGCCCACGATTGTCACGATTATCGGGTCTTCTATCATTTCCTCGTTCTTGATCACGCCTACGTCTATCGTTTTTTTCTAGTGTTTTCAAACTAATTTGACCTACTAAATCTGCAAATGCTGGTTCTACTTCTTTCGCTTTTCCACTCAAAATTTCTACAGCTTGTAATTCATCAACCCTTGTACCTGCTTGGTTTAAACGTTTGATTTCTTTTACACGCGCAATAGTTAAAGGGTAGTGTTTGTTATTATTAGGAAGTATATACCACATTAAATTTTTGAAGATATCTTTCTTAATTAATTGTGCAGTTCCCATTGCCGTATCAAGGTTATCGGCATAGTCTGGAAATTGTTGCAATGCATCTAAATAAGTATCTAATTCAAAATTCAAACAGCATTTTAAGCGACCACATTGGCCACTCAATTTGGTTTGATTAATGGATAAATTTTGATAACGTGCTGCGGTAGTATTAACGCTTTTAAAATCGTTTAACCAAGTGCTACAACACAATTCTCTTCCACAACTTCCAATACCACCCACTTTTGCCGCTTCTTGTCTAATACCAATTTGGCGCATTTCAACTTTTAGTTTAAAATCACCTGCAAATATTTTAATCAATTCTCTAAAATCAACTCTATCATCTGCGGTATAAAAGAAAGTGCCTTTTTTGCCGTCTGCTTGAATTTCTATTTCACTCAGTTTCATTTGTAATTTTAATACTCGTGAAGCTGCGCGGCTTCGGGCAAGCATTTCTTGTTCGCGACTTTTACTAATATGATAGGTTTCAATATCACGATCTGTACTTCTGCGAAGAATTTTTTTGGTTTCAGGACTAAATTCTTCCACCCCTTTTTTCTTCATCTGTAACCGAACAAGTTCGCCAGTTAAGCTCACTTCGCCCACATCGTATCCACCAACACCTTCTACAGAAACGTAGTCGCCTTTTTCGAAATATTGATTAGTGGTATTTCTAAAGAACTCTTTTCTACTTCCTTTTTTAAAGCTGACTTCCACAATTTTACAATTGCTTTCGGGGTCGCTGAAAGGCAAATTCAAGAGCCAATCGTGTACATTTAATCGGTTACATCCGCCAGTGCTACATCCGCCATTGCTTTTGCAGCCATTTGGCGTACCTGTTCCACATGATCCACATGCCATATAATAAAGTATAATAATGGTTAAAAATATTGGGAGAATAAAAACAAATAGGGTACTCCTATTCTCTCCGTTTGTTGCATACCACTGCGATGGCAGCAAAAAACCTAACTCATCAAAATTAGGCTTTTGTTCTGAATGATGTGATAGAGTTTAATGGTTACTGCCTGGAACAAGATTTTGGCGTTGGCATTGCGTTCTATATAATAAGAGGCTTTGTCTAGTTCTTCTATCAATGCTTGTTGTTGACTAACGGATGCAATTTTATTTAAACGTATAGCAAAGTCTTTTTCTTTTTCAGGCAAAAGGGCATAATCTGGTCCAAGAATCTTAATCCGAATGCTTTGTGCCAATAGGTGATTGAAATAGCGTAAAAACTGTTTCTGCTTTTCGCGACCCAGTTTGGCAGCTTCTTCCACAAATTTCACTTGCGCCAATGGCCCCCCCTTTAAAGTCGCGTTCAGCCATTCCCTCAATAGGCTCTGCCAATCTTCGTCGGCGTGTTGTAATAATTGTAAGGCTTCTCGGTAATTGCCATTACTAATACCCGCAATCTGCGCAGCGATATCGGCAGGTGCTTTTGCCCGTTCAACTAGTGCTGTTGCTATTTCTTCGTTGGATAGTGCTGGAATTTTTACTAGTTGGCACCTACTTAATATTGTAGGTAATATCAGTTCGTCATTTTCTGCTACCAATATAAAAAGGGTATTGGGCGGAGGTTCCTCAATGAGCTTTAATAGCTTATTTCCTTCTTTTTTTAAATATTCAGGCATCCAAAGAACGATTACCTTAAAAGCACTTTCAAAACTTTTAAGGCTGAGTTTATGGTTGATTTCGTTGCATTCATCGGCAGTAATATTGCCTTGTTTGTTTTCGGCGCCTATAAATTGTAGCCAATCATACACGTTTCCATACGGATATTGTTTAACAAACTCACGCCATTCGGTTATATATAAGTGACTATAGGTTTTTTCGCCAGATTTTCTAGGAATGACTGGAAATGTAAAATGTAAGTCGGGATGGAGTAGTTGTTCGGCTCGATGAAAATTGGGTTGGTTGGCAATTTCATCGGGGCTAATAAAGTTTGGAACCGATTCTAAGGCAGTCATTCCGCCAAATAGGTCTTCTACCACAGGCGATGGGGCGGGCAAACTCACAACATATTGGGCAAAAGCCAGAGCAAGGGGCAAAGCGCCACTGCCTTCTTTGCCTAAAAAAAGCAATGCATGGCTGAGACGGTTTTGCTCAACCATTTCAGCTAGGTGCTTTTTTACAGTCGATTGACCAATAATATCTTTAAACAACATACAAACCCAATTTCAATTGACCAATACATCTTAAAACAAGACCTGAAACTTATTTCAAATACTTGGTAATTTCTTCGCTATCGGGTGTAACATTACTAGGAAAATAGGCAATCATTTTACCGTTTTCATCTAATAAGAATTTGTTGAAATTCCAACCAATGGTAGCATCTAAAACGCCATTTTTTGCTTTACTAGTAAGCCATTTGTAAATAGGAGCTGTGTCATCGCCTTTAACACTCACTTTACTGGCTAGTGGAAAAGTAACACCAAATCGAGCTTTGCAGAATTCTTGAATTTCGCCATCACTTCCAGGCTCTTGGGAGCCAAAATTATTGGCAGGGAAGCCTATAACCACCAATTTGTCTTTGTATTGGTCGGATAATTTTTGTAAGGCAGTGTATTGAGGGGTGTAACCGCATTTTGAAGCGGTATTCACCACTAAAATCTTTTTACCCTTGAAACTAGCAAAATCAATGGTAGACCCAGTAATTGATTTGACTTTAAAACTGTGGATACTATTTGGCTCACCTGGTAAGGTAAAAGCACTCATTATGGCAATAACAGCAATGGTAATAAAATATTTCATTTTTTAAGTTTTTTTTACAATTAACAACTAAATCTTGAATATGTTAGATAAAATTTTATAAAATCAGCACTTAATTTTTTATTTTCTTCTGGGATAAGTAAAAAATCAATTTTTAAGCCTTTTTAGGAGGTGTAAGCAACAGTTGCAATGCTCAATTTTACGCCAGGAGCGCTTAATAAGGCTGACCCGCAGGCCTCTAAAGTTGCCCCAGTTGTGGTTACATCGTCTACCAATAACAGGTGTTTTTGACTAATAATTGCAGCATTTTTTAGCGCAAAAATACCGTTCATGTTTTGCCATCGATTAATTCTATTTTGTTGTGTTTGTGATTCTGAAAAACTTGTTCGAATAATAGCATCATTAATAATTGGTTTATTCCAAATCGATCGTATTCCTTGGCAGATGATTTCAGCTTGATTGTATCCACGCATTGATTGCTTTTTTTTATGCAATGGCAACGGAATGATGGCATCAATGTTTGCATAGTTTGTTGCAGACATCAAATGATAACCCATCATACGTCCTAAAAAATATCCAGCAGCAGTATTTGATTTGTATTTGAGCTCAACTAGTAAGTGCTGTAATAAAGAATCTTTGGTAAAATAATAAGCAGCACCAGCTTCTTGTAAGTCAAGTCTACCATAAAAAGATTTTTCTACAGGGTTGTTTTTACGTAGAAAAAAATCAGTAGTAGGCAATGATTGTTGACAACTATAACATACAATTGCTGATCTATCTAGTAAATCAACACCACATCCCTCGCAATAGTGCGGAAAAAATAAATGCAGGGTATCTGCTATACAATTTTTTATAATACGAACCATGCAACTAAAATACTACGCAACAACCTTAATTCTTAGAAACTAAAATAATTGTTGGTATACTTCGTCAACTTTTGCAACGGCTATTACTTGAATGGAGTAGTTTTTAGGATCAAAACTTTTTTTGTTATACCTAGAAACGATTATTTTTTCAAAACCTAATTTTTCGGCTTCTGCAATGCGCTGTTCAATTCTATTGACGGCTCTTATTTCGCCATTTAATCCAACTTCTCCTGCAAAACAAATATGACTAGGTAAAGGAACATCTTCGTAAGAGGAAAGTAGTGCACAAATTACTGCTAAGTCAATTGATGGGTCTTCTACTTTAATGCCTCCAGCAATATTTACAAAAACATCTTTCATGCCAAACTGAAATCCACCTCTTTTTTCTAAAACAGCTAATAATAATTGTAGTCTTCGGAGGTCGAATCCAGTAACTGTTCGCTGCGGTGTGCCATATACACTTTGGGTTACAAGGGCTTGCACTTCAATTAGCAATGGTCGCATTCCTTCTAAAGTTGCTGCAATAGCACTCCCACTTAATTGTTCGTCTCTTTGTGCAATTAAAATTTCGGATGGATTAGAAACAATGCGCATTCCTTCGCCAGTCATTTCATAAATACCCAATTCAGAAGTACTTCCAAAACGATTTTTTAGGGTGCGTAAAATTCTATAAGCGTAATGTCGATCTCCTTCAAATTGCAATACCGTATCTACTAAATGTTCTAATACTTTTGGTCCTGCAATGGAACCATCTTTTGTAATATGCCCAATTAAAAATACTGGGGTGCCCGTTTCTTTTGCAAAACGTTGAAATTCTCCAGCACATTCTCTTATTTGCGATACACTTCCTGCCGAAGAATCAATCAAATTAGATTGTAATGTTTGAATAGAATCAACAATTACAATTTGTGGTTTGAGTTTTTTTATTTCTTGAAAAATGGTTTGAGTAGATGTTTCTGTGAGCAAGTAAAAGTTTTCGTTCGAAATTTTTAAGCGATCGGCGCGCATTTTGATTTGCTGTTCACTTTCTTCTCCGCTGATATATAAAACAGAATGTTGGTTCATCCATAATCCAACTTGTAAAAACAAAGTGCTTTTTCCAATTCCGGGTTCTCCTGCTACTAAAATAATACTCCCCGAAACAATTCCGCCACCTAACACTCTATTCAATTCAGAATCGGTTGAATCAATTCTTTTTTCTTCTTTTGTTAGTACTTCATTTAGTGCAATTGTTTTTACAACCCTTTTTGTGTTGTGGTAATTATTCCAATTTTCTTCTTTCTCAGTTCCTTTGTCGAGTATCTCTTCTACAAAAGTATTCCACTCCGAACAGGCCACACATTTACCAATCCATTTTGCACTTTCGTAACCGCAATTACTGCAAAAAAATGCCTTCTTAATTTTGCTCATATAATAAAGATAAAAATTATGCGGTGCAAATGAAAACTAAGTTATAAATAGCAAAAAAGTAGAGGAGAATTCGCGTAAAACTATTGCTATCATTAGGCAAAAGGGCCAACATTGCTGTTGACCCTTTTTTACTTACTAACCCATTAAATTCTGCTACTAAATTACTAAAATGGGACATACTGCAAAATTAATTTTTTGTTTTTTTGAATAATTTCTCGATTCCCAAAATGAGAAATTACACCCCCAGTTCTTTTCGTTTAAGGCACAAAAAAACCAGTTACTGTTCAAGTAACTGGTTTTCAGTGAATTTAGTTTAAGGCACTAAATCGGTTGCTTAAACAAAAAACATATTAAATTAAAACTTAATCTCTTCTTCGTGTTCGTTAAAGAATCGGAACTCAATAATGTGGTAGTTATGATTTGCCTGTGTTTTCAGGTTAATCTTGTACTTACGCTTCCATTGTTTGATAATAGGATTGAAGAATCCTTTGGTTAGGTGCGAGTATACAATAGGATGCACCGCTAAAGTGAGTGATTTGTGTGTATGGGTAACTAAGTAATTTAAGCGCTTTTGAATTTCATCTTCCAAAATTAGGGTAGAAGTGATTTTTCCAGTGCCATTACAAGCAGGGCAAACCTCCGAAGTGTTAATATTCATTTCGGGGCGCATACGCTGCCTAGTAACCTGTAAAATCCCAAATTTCGATATTGGTAGCAAGGAGTGGCGCGCACGATCGGTTTTCATAAAGCCTTCCATTGCTTCGTGCACCTTACGCTTGTTATCGGGTAATTTCATATCAATGAAATCAATAACAATAATCCCTCCAATATCTCTAAGCCTTAATTGACGGGCTATTTCTTCTGCTGCTTCTAAATTGGTTTCGAGGGCATTCTCTTCTTGGTTATTGCTTACACTTTTATAACCGCTATTAACGTCAATTACGTGCAAGGCTTCGGTATGCTCAATTATTAAATAAGCACCGCTAGGAAGATTGACTGTTTTGCCAAAAGCCGATTTTACCTGTTTGGTAATGCCAAAATGGTCAAATATGGCGCCAGGAGTAGTATAATGTGTTACAATATCTGCCTTATCTGGGGCTATACGTTGAATATAAGCATGGGTATCTGCGTAAATAACTTTGTCATTTACTACAATCCTATTAAAGTCTTCGCTCAATAAATCACGCAGGATACTGGTGGTTTTATTTTGCTCACTCATTATTTTATTAGGAGCAACCGCACCTTTTAGATTGGTTTGAATGGTTTTCCAAATTGCTTCTAAACTTAATAAGTCTTGGTGTAATTCTGCAGTGCTCTTGCCCTCGGCAGCGGTACGTACAATTACCCCAAAATTCTT
>JAPLEL010000110.1:10328-24744 GCA_026391415.1 Bacteroidota bacterium | reverse complement strand
GAATGAATTTTTTTAGAGACAGCTACAATTTCATTAAAAGGAGTTAGTACTACAAATCGTCCTGGTAATGATAGTTCGCAACTTAATCTAGGTCCTTTTGCGGCAATTGGTTCTTTTAAAATTTGTACCAATACATTGGGCTTACCATTCAACACCTCATTAATCTTACCAGTTTTTAAAATTTCGGCTTCTGACTGAAATTTGGCAAAATCAAACCCATTTTCTTCTTTATCGTGCATAGCCACTTGCGTGAACTTGATAATGGAGCGGGCATAAGGGCTCAAATCGGTATAATGTAAGAATGCATCTTTTTCAAACCCAACGTCTACGAACGCGGCATTCAATCCGGGAATTAGTTTTTTTACCTTTCCCAGGTATAAATCGCCTACAGCAAAGCTAGCGTCTGCTTTTTCATTGTGCAGTTCTACCAGTTTTTTGTCTTCCAACAAAGCGATTTCAACGCCAGTGGGGGCAACATTAATTATAAGTTCTTTGTTCACAAAATGGCAACTTTTAGATACAGAAAATCAGGCCGGTATTCGGCATGCTACAAAACACTAGTATCCGTAACACTCGCCAGCTGAAAGGAAGGAAAAGGTAAAAGTTGCAGCTCAGGAAAGGTGCGTGGCTAAATTCAGATTAGTGTTAAAACCCCATCCCGATCGCTCGAGACGGGATTTAATATCATAGTTAATAGAAAAAGAACTATTTATTCTTTTTCTTATGACGATTTTTTCTTAAACGTTTTTTTCTCTTATGCGTCGCAATTTTATGACGCTTTCTCTTCTTACCACAAGGCATACCCAAGTAATTTTATATAGTTAAAAAATAAATGTTATTTCCCTAATTCAATGATTCTCTTATCAAGTGCTTGTTTCGCTTCTGGTACTTTTACCAGTTGTTTTGCTATTTGATACCATTTAATGGCATTTGTTTTGTCGCTTTTCAGCTCATAACATTCTGCTAGGTTAAATATCGCTTCTAGGTTTTCAGGTTGTTTTTGCAACACTAGGTTAAATCTTTCTATGGCTTTGTCGTATTGACCACTTTTTTTGCCTCCCATGCCCAATACCATTTGGCCATATAGATTTTCCGGGTGTGCTTGTACTACCTTTCTTACCTCTAAAATTCCTTCCATTGGGTTGTTAGAAATATTGCCAAACATGTAGCAAATTCCCAAGCCAATTTTTGTAGAATCGTTCGTAGGATTGATTTCCAGAGCTTTATCTAAAAGAACTTTTGCATTCTTCCCCAACCAGTTTTGCATGGCAGGTTCTCCTTCTGTTAATAGGTTGTCTAAAAACAGTTGGGCGGCAAAGGTGAGGCTTTTTTCAGAATTTTCCAACTTCGCTGATTCCGCAGTGTAATATGCGTATGGTTCAAAGATATGCGCTGAGTCGGCCCAGAACCTAGCTAGCTGATGAAAAACGTGCAATTGTTGGATTTTTACATCGCCTCTAACTACCGCATTTTCTAATAAAGCAATGCGTTGTGCTTGTTCTGGATTGATTTTTAGTTTGGCTTTTGCTAAAATAGTTTCTGTTGTAACCGATTGTTCTGCAGCTGCTTGAGGTGCTTTACTAGGTCCATCGGCCGATTTTGGGGTATTAGTATTGCCCGCAAAATATAACAAACCAGCTACTACTAATCCAACTATAACAAAACCTAATTGTTGTTTTTTCACAAATTTTTTTGTGCAAAGTTACCCCTCCTTACGTTTGGTTTTCACTTCAGTAACAAATTCTTTTGCAGGCTTAAATGCAGGAATAAAATGCTCAGGTATTTCTACCGCCACATTCTTTTTAATGTTTCTACCTATTTTAGTAGCCCTTTTTTTGGTAATAAAACTTCCAAATCCTCTGATATAGATGTTTTCTCCGTTAGCCAAACTTTCTTTTACTTCCTTAAACATCGTTTCTAATGTAACCAATACATCCACTTTAGGGATACCAGTTTTTTCAGAGATTTGGTTGATTAGGTCAGATTTTCTCATGATCTTAATTTTTTTTTGAATGGGGGTAATAAAAATTATGCAATTTTTCTATGGAATTTAAATGTAAGTTAATATAATTTAACAAGTGTTACTAATTGATTGATAAATGGTTAAAGTGCCTTTTTTAGCGGTGAACTGACAAATAAATTAATTTTGTTTCATATTTTTTTAATAAATCTATGTTGAAACTAAACTCTCATTTGATTATTCTTTACTTTCAACCTGAGCATGAAAAAAGTATTTACACGCAATTTAGTAGACTGGCATCAAACTGAAAACAATAGGCAAATGCCTTGGAAAGGCGAGAAGGATCCTTATAAAATATGGCTGAGTGAAATCATTTTACAGCAAACAAGGGTTGAACAAGGTCTGGCATATTATGAAAAATTTATAGCTGCATTTCCTACTATTAAAGATTTGGCAAAGGCAAAAGACCAAATTGTTTTTAAAATGTGGGAAGGATTAGGGTATTATAATAGGTGTAAAAACTTATTACATACAGCAAGGTTTATTACGGAACATTACCAAGGGAAATTTCCCAATACCTACGATAGTATTTTAACTTTAAAAGGCGTGGGGCCATATACTGCAGCCGCAATTGCCTCTTTTGCTTTTCAATTACCCTATGCAGTAGTTGATGGAAATGTGTTTCGGGTATTGTCTAGGGTATTTGGAATGGCTATACCCATTGATTCAACCCAAGGCAAACAGGCGTTTAGCGAATTGGCCAATCAAGTGTTAGACAGAAAGTCTCCAGGAAATTTCAATCAAGCAATCATGGATTTTGGCGCCACTGTTTGTAAGCCCTTCTCTCCAAGTTGTACGCAATGTCCTTTAATGCATCAGTGTAAAGCGTTTAAAGATGGCTTAGTAAATAGTTTGCCAATAAAAGAAAAGCAATTATTAAAAAAGAAACGCTGGTTTAATTACTTCATTTTCGAATACAAACAATCGATTTTAGTATATCAAAGAATGGCCAAAGACATTTGGGAAAACCTATTTGAGTTTTATTTAGTAGAAGCCCCAGAATTAGTTGTTTGGGATAACCAACGAGTACTTGATTTTTTAAAGAACCAATTAGGCATTCAGTCGGCGGTATTGCATGCTATATCAGGTGTTGCGGTGCAGCAACTTACCCATCAACAAATTAAAGCGCAGTTTATTAAAGTTAAACTACTTAAAAAGCCCGAATGCTTTATAAAACAGCAGTGGCAAGCGGTTACGGCCATTAATGAGTTGCCTTTTCCTAAAATTATTACCCAGTATTTAGTGAACGAACCTTTATTGGTTGAGTAATTAGTGTTAAGGCTAATTTTTAGCTTGATTTATTAAATGCAATGATTTTGTTTGATAAAAATGGGTAATTTTAAAAAGAGCATACTATTAAAATACAGACTGTAAATAAGTTAAGGGTACTGAATAGTTGGGTAATGTGTATTTTTGTTTAAATGCAGTTTGCATTATTTTGATTGATTGTTTCATTAAAAACAAGCATTTTGGATTATCATTTGGGTTGGAACATGTTTTTATCTGCACCAGTTTTATTATCAGCCATTCAGGCACAGGGCACCACGGTGTTGGTGATGGTTTTGCTTGTTTTATTGTTTTTATCCTTTGTTTTAGCAGGTGCTGAAGTTGCTTTTTTTTCGCTCACATACAAAGACATTAATTTATTAAAATCAAAACAACAGCCGCCGTATAAGCGTGTAGTTGATTTATTAGAAGAGCCAAAAACATTACTCGCTTCTTTATTAATAGCCAATAGTTTTATCAATATCTCTATCATTATTATTTCAAACTTGTTGATAGACGACATGTTTAATTTTGAACGATTCGATGCCGTATGGGTTGAGTTTGTTATTAAAGTAATTGCTGTTACATTTTTATTGGTGCTGTTTGGAGAAGTAATGCCAAAAGTTTTAGCCACTAATAATAATATTCGATTTGCAAGAGATTTTGGTGGGATTATTCAAGCAGTATCTTATGCTTGCGCAGGGTTGAGTAAACGATTGGTAAATTTTTCTGATGTAATAGAAAAGCGATTAGCCAACAAAACAAACGGTTCTTTTAGTTTAGAAGAATTAGACCATGCTATTGATTTAACAACTGATAGTACTGCATCGGAAAATGAAAAAAATATTTTAAAGGGGATTGTAAAATTTGGAAATATTACGGTAAAGCAAATCATGAAAACCCGAATGGATGTTCATGGTATTAATGAGTCGTTTAGTTATGGTAAGTTAATTGAATCGGTAAAGGATTTACACTATAGTAGGTTGCCCGTTTATAAAGAAGATTTAGACAATGTACTAGGAATGATTCATACCAAAGATTTAATTCCATACTTACATGAGGCGGATGATTTTAACTGGCATTCACTCATGCGTCAGCCATATTTTGTACACGAACAAAAATTAATTGAAGACCTTTTAAAAGAGTTTCAGTTTAAGCGAATTCATTTTTCGGTAGTAGTAGATGAATTTGGTGGAACTAGCGGTATTGTTACATTAGAGGATATTTTAGAAGAAGTGTTGACGAAGAAGAAACAGGACATAAAAAACTAGACGAATACAATTATTTATTTGAAGGTCGCACAATGCTAAATGATGTTTGTAAAATTATGGAATTGCAAACAGATATTTTTGATCAAATAAAAGGCGAGAGCGATTCTTTGGCAGGACTAGTGTTAGAAATTGCTGGAGAAATACCGCAAAACGGACAAATAGTTAATTCAGGAGATTTTGAATTTACTGTTTTAGACGTTGCAAAAAACAGAATCAATAAAATTAAAATTACTATCAAGCCTCAAGCATTTGAATAGCAGTATTAACAAACAGCTTATTGGACTTAAAAATTATTGACAAATGGCTATTCAAAAAATAAAATATATTTTATTCGCAACTATTTTTTCTTATCTAATTATTTCATGTAATAGTAGTTATACTCCTAAACCAATTGGGTATTACGCTATTTCATTTCCTAAAAAAGTGTATCAGGTTTTTGATAAGCCTGGCTATCCTTATACATTTGAATATCCTGTGTATGCAAACGTAGTAAAAGACAGTACTTTTTTTGGAGAAACAACCGAAAATCCTTGGTGGATTAATATTAATTTTCCAGAATTTGGTGGCCGTATTTATGTTAGTTACAAAGAAATTGGCAAGAATAATTTTGATACGCTTATTAAACATGCTTACAGACTAACAGGAAAGCATAGTTCAAAAGCGTATTCAATAGATGACTCTTTAATTAATACGCTCAATCGTGTGCATGGTGTGTTTTTTTCTGTAGGAGGAGACGTAGCAACCGCCAACCAGTTTTTTTTAACTGATTCTACCAAACATTTTTTAAGGGGTGCATTATATTTTGATGCTACTCCTAATGCCGATTCATTAGGAATTGTAAACCAGTTTTTATTGGCCGACATGAAGCATATTGTGAATACATTCAAATGGCGAAACTAAGTTTGAACCGTTATCTTTGAAAAACAACAACTGAAGATTAGTAGCATGATAGCAATTGATAATGTATTAATAAGTGAAGCGATTATTGACGAGCAATTTGTATGCGACTTGAGTAAATGCAAAGGCGGCTGTTGCGAAGATGGAGATGCAGGTGCACCAATGGAAAAATGGGAATTAGAAAAACTGAAGGAATATTATGAGGTAATTAAGCCTTATATGACAAATGAGGGCATTAAAGAAGTAGAACGTCAAGGCAAATATTTATATGATCAGGAGTTTGGCTGGGTAACCCCTACTATTAACGGAGAAATTTGTGCCTATGGCTATCGCGATAAATGGGGTGTTATTAAATGTAGTATTGAAGAAGCATATAACGAAGGAAAACTAGACTGGAAAAAGCCATTAAGTTGCCACTTGTTTCCTATAAGAATTCAACCGAGCAAACATGATCCGGATATTGAGTACCTAAATTACGAACCGCGCGAAGACCTTTGTCAGGCAGCCTGTAGTTTGGGGAAACACCTTAAAATGCCGGTATATGTATTTTTAAAAGAATCAATTATTCGCAAATACGGAACTGAGTTTTATGAAACTTTGGAAGCAACGGCCAAAGAATTAAACAAAAGAAAATAAACAAATGAAAGATACAGCAGCATCTTTTATCGCAAAAAGCACCATCAAATCTGCCGATTTAGACCATCGCAGAAAAATCAATTTTAATATTGGCAAATACAATGCCGTAGTGCCCATTGGCAAACAGCAATTTAGCGATGTATTGCTTGCTAGAGAAAAAGCAAAGAATAGAAAATGGGATGCTATTGAACATTTGGATACCCATTTAGAAAACTTCGAAAAAAGAATCACCGCAAGAGGTGCCAAAGTTATTTGGGCCGAAAATACCGATCAAGCATTAGAAGCCATTGGAGAAATTTGCAAAGCAAAACATTGCAAAACCTTGGTAAAAAGTAAGAGCATGGTAACCGAAGAAATTCATTTGAATGCTTATTTAGAAACCATTGGTATTGAAAGTGTAGAAACTGATTTAGGCGAATATATTCAACAGTTAGACGGCGAAGCACCTTATCATATTGTTACACCAGCCATGCACAAAAGCAAAGAAGATGTAGCCAAACTTTTTGCAGATAAATTGGGTACACCAGGCGGCTTAACACCAGAAGAATTAACAATTGTTGCTAGAAATATATTACGCGAAAAATATACAGAAGCAGAAGTTGGGGTTACTGGCGCCAATTTTATCATTGCGGATATTGGTGCAATTGCAATTACCGAAAACGAAGGTAATGCAAGGCTTAGTTGTGCATTTCCTAAAACACATATTGTAGTAGTAGGAATAGAAAAAGTAATTCCATCCATACACGACCTAGCATTGTTTTGGCCATTATTGTCTACCTATGGAACCGGACAAAAAGTAACGGTTTATAATAGTATTGTAACTGGTCCTAAACAAGCAGAAGAATTTGACGGCCCCGAAGAAATGTATGTGATTTTGTTAGACAATGGCAGAACGAACTTACTAGCCAACCCTATTACAAGGGAAGCACTTTACTGTATTAGATGTGGCGCTTGTTTAAATGCATGTCCTGTGTATAAAAATATTGGTGGACACGCTTATGAAACAACCTACAGTGGCCCAATAGGAAAAGTGATCACACCGCATTTAAGTGGCATGAATGAATACAAACATTTAAGTTATGCTTCTTCACTTTGTGGTAACTGTACCGAAGTTTGTCCTGTAAGAATTAACCTACACGAATTATTGTTAGATAATCGTCATATTTCAGTTGTAGAAGGCACTAGCACAATTGCTGAAAGAATTGCTTGGAAGGTTTGGAAGATGGCTAGTTTAAATAGAGTGATGATGAATATGGGTACTGGCAAAATAAAAAACTGGGTAGTAAACAAAGTATTTACAGGCTGGACAACAAATAGAAGTGATTTGGATTTTTCTGAAAAAACATTTAGTCAAATGTGGGTGGAGCAAAGAACAAAGAAACCAACTAAGTAATAGAAATACAATCGGTGTTATTCATTTATACTACAAATATCAGCACCCGTTTACAGTATATTCTAGCGGAGCTTTTTAAAAATGAATACACACTCACTAATAATATTGAAGAGTATCTAGCACACAATGGCGCTTGCATAAATTATTCTGCAAACGCTATAAAAGCTTTGGAGTTACAAGTTGTTCCACACCCATTATTGCAAGAAAAATCAATCAGGAATCAAGATACAGAATGCTTTGATTGGATAGGGTATCCTGTTTTTTTCAAAACAAATAATGGCGCTATTCCATTTGATATTTTTTCTGCTTCTTTTTATTTGTTATCGCGTTACGAAGAATACCTGCCACATAGTGTTGACGAATATGGGCGCTACTCACATACAAATAGTTTGGCTTTTAAAAACAAGTTCTTACACTTGCCATTGATTCAGTTATGGATGCAGCAATTAGCAATACAATTGCAGCAATTAGCAACAAATTACTCATTGCCATCAGCCATATTTTCATTTACGCCAACCTATGATATAGATATTGCCTATTCGTATCTACACCAACCAATTTTAAAAAATGTATTTGGATTTTTTAAGGATTTATTGCAAGCAAAATTCGAATCATTTTCAGAAAGAGCAATGGTGTATGCAGGCAAACAAAAAGATCCTTTTGATCAGTACAATTGGCTGCAAGATTTGCACGAACAATACCAATTAAATCCAATTTATTTTTTTCTAGTGTCCAACAAAAGAAAAGGAGTGGATAAAAATATTAGTCCATCTAAAAAAGCGATGCGCCAATTAATGCAAAAAATTGGTAAAAAATATTTGGTAGGAATACATCCATCTTGGCAAAGTGGTAATGATACAACTGTTTTAAAAAATGAAATAAATGCACTGTCAAGCATTTTAAATGCGCCTGTGCAGTCGTCGCGTCAGCATTTTTTACGCATGCAGTTGCCATCAACCTATCAACAATTGATTGCATTAGGTATTACCAAAGAACATAGCATGGGATATGGTAGTATCAATGGTTTTAGGGCTTCGTATGCCAATGCTTATTTTTGGTATGATTTAAAAAATGAATTGAAAACAACCTTAGAAATCCATCCATTTTGTTATATGGATGCAACTGCTATTTTTAAATTGGGCTATGCACCTTACGAAGCAAAAAAGGAATTACAAGATTTTTATAAAATAATACAATCAGTAAATGGCAATATGATTTGCATTTTTCACAATAACTTTCTAACCGACCAGGTAGCCTTGTATGAATGGAACAAAACGTATGCGTCGTTTTTAGCTGATTGTTTTCAAACTCCTGTTTACCAAATAAACGCCTAGCAAAGTAATTAATGATCCGATGATAATGTTGAGGGTTAGTTTTTCATTAGCAATCACCGACCCCACAAGTATCGCTACAATAGGATTGATATAAGCATATAAAGAAGCAATGCCGGGCTCTAAATTTTTCATCGTATAAATAAATGCAACAAACGCAAAGATCGATCCCGCACTAATTAAGTATGCCAGCGCTGCCCATGTTTGAAAAGGGATACTTGTAAGAGGGATAGTGTTGCCACTAATCATTGCCATCAAAAACAATATAAAGGAACTGATAAGCATTTGCCATCCTGTGGCATAATAAGGATTCATGGCAGTCTTTTTGCGGGCAATAAAAATAGTAGCCATTGCCCATGTAAACATTGCTACCATTGATAGTGCAATACCTATCCAAAATCCATCTGTATGGTTATGAAATGCATTGTCGTAAAACACCACTGCTATGCCAGCAATACCCAAAAACAAACCCGAAAAAGTAAGTAGGTTAATTTTATTGTTTTTATAAACCAGCATTTCTATCAACACTACACATAGTGGATATAGCGCGGCAATAAGTGCCCCTAATCCACTAGGAATATACTTTAGCGCCATAGTAGCTAAACCATTAGACGATACAAACATCAACACCGCCATAATCGTTAACCAAACAAATTGTTTACGTGTTGGTAGCGGTAGTCCTTTAATAAAAAAATACAACACATAAATAATGCCACCTGTAAATTGGCGAATAGAAGCCACTTCAAGGGCTGGTGTTTCTTGCACACTAATTTTGCTCACTACCCAAGTAGTTCCCCATACCAAACTGGTAATGGCTAATGCGATGTATGCTTTCTGTTTGTTTCTATTCATTTATTTTTTGCACTAAATACAAACTTATTAATGTCTAAAATGGCGTAAGCCGGTCATTACCATTGCCAGGTTATTTTGAACACAATAGTCAACACTGTCTTTGTCTCTTACCGAACCACCTGGCTGAATATAGGCTTTTATACCAGCTTCGTGTGCAATTTGCACACAGTCGTTAAATGGAAAGAAAGCATCGCTTGCTAAAACTGCCTCTTGCAAATCAAAATTGAATTGCTTGGCTTTGTCAATGGCATGGCGCAATGCATCAATTCTACTGGTTTGTCCGCATCCTTTTCCTACTAATTGCTTGTTTTTAATGAGTGCAATGGCATTGCTTTTTAAGTGCTTACAAATAATATTAGCGAATACTAAGTTATCTTTTTCTGATTCAGTGGTAGGGCGCCCACCAACTTCTTCCCATTTGCTAAAATTACCCTGGTCGGCACCTTGTTCTAAACTGCCGTTGAGTAATGCTTTTTGAGGTGTTTTAATATCAGTGCTATTGGCTTTTAGTGCTAATAAAATTCTGTTCTTTTTGGTTTTTAAAATAGCCAGTGCTTCTTCGGAATATGCTGGTGCAATTAATACTTCAAAAAATATTTCGTTAATAGCGTCTGCAGTTGCTTTATCAATCGTACCGTTACAAACCAATACACCGCCAAATGCGCTTTCAGGATCACCTGCTAGTGCTGCATCCCAACTTTCTTTTACACTAGTTCTTTGTGCAATGCCACAAACATTGGTGTGTTTAATAATGCCAAAAACAAATGCTTGATTGTTGCTTTCGAATTCGTTGATTAATTGAACGGCTGCATCTACATCCACCAAATTATTATACGATAATTCTTTACCATTTAATTGGTTAAAAAGTTGGCTAAGATTGCCATGAAAAACAGCCGATTGGTGTGGGTTTTCGCCATAACGCAATACTTGCTGTATGCCAGGATTAAAGTAATTACTAATAGCAATATCATAATGCATAACTACTTCAAAAGCTTTAGCAGCATAGGCTCTGCGTTGTTCAATACTTGTTTCGCTTTTTTGTGTTTTTAATAAATTTTCTAGCGAAGCATAATCATCTTTTGCAGCAATTACTACTAGGTCTTTAAAATTCTTAGCAGCTGCACGAATCATAGAAGGTCCGCCGATATCAATTTTTTCAATGATTAAGTTTTCTTCCGAAGTGCTACGAAGTGTTTCTTCGAAAGGATATAGGTCTACAATAACTAAGTCAATTTCTGGAATATTGTATTCTTTCATTTCCACCAAATCTTGTGGCTCGTATCTGCGGCCCAAAATGCCGCCAAATACTGCTGGGTGCAAGGTTTTTACACGACCACCCAAAATAGACGGATACGTTGTAAGGCTTTCTACTGGCACACAAACAATGCCTAAGTCTTCTAGAAATTTTTGAGTACCACCTGTAGAATAGATAGTAATTCCTAATTGCTGTAATTCTCTAGCAATGGGTTCTAGGCCGTCTTTGTAAAAAACGGAAATAAGTGCGGATTGAATTTTCTTTTGCATGTTTATTTAGCTTGTGCCGGTAATAATTCGATTGAGCAAAAACAAGTGCTTGTAAGCGTATTATAATAAATCCAATGTAAAAGCGCCTGCTCAGGTTCTGCTTGAAGGCGCAAGTTAAGTTTTTGATGCCTTTTTTCAAGTAACGTATTTTCCACATTGTATTAGAATAATGGCATCCAACGTAAAAAAATGCAGGCTAATATACTACAAAGACCTATCCAAAATCCCTTGTGATCCTTATGTACCAAACAATACAGGCAAGCAATAATGGCAACATACATTAAAACTGTTTGTGTAATAGAGACCTGCAAATTTTCTGTAACGGCAAAGGGTAATCGGTTGGTTCTTTCAATTAAGCCATTCATTTGGTTAATTAAAAAAGCCACAATCTTACCCATCATGGTGGCTAAAGCTGCAAAAGGGCTAACAACCAAAAGGATCAGTTCTGCATACAAAACTAGTCCCGACAAGGGCACAATAAAAAAATTGGTAAACAGTAATAAATTAGGAAACTGGTGAAAATAATAGAGAATTAATGGGATAGTAAATATTTGGGCCGACAAGGTTACGGCATTGAGTTGCCAAATATGTTGTAGTAATTTGTTTTTTATCACAAACCAATTACTAATTTTTTTTTGAAATAGTATAATACCCAAAACAGCAGTATAAGACAATTCAAATCCAATATCCCATAAAAAATAAGGGTTATAAGCCAGCAAGCAAAAAGCCGATGCAGCAAGTGCATTAATATTATTGTTTTTATACCCCAAACTTTTACTCGCTAAAATAAAAGAAAACGTAACTGCCGATCGAAGTATGGCAGCAGCGCCACCAGTAATAATGCTAAATCCCCAGAGTATGCTTGCAATAATAATTGAGCGAAGATGGTTTGCCCAGTTGCGTTTTCCAAAAGGTTGCAGTAGTAATAAAAGCAACCCATAAATCATTCCTAAATGTAAACCACTGATGGCTATAATATGCACCACACCCGTTCTGCTATATGCCCGCACCAAAGATTTGTCTAGTTTGTCTTTGTATCCTATTAGCAGCGCTTCTGCCATTGCTTTTTCAATGCTGCCAGGGATATTTGTTTCCAATATTTTTATTACCCAATCCCTACACAAAAAAAGGTTGGCTTGAAAACTTCCTACTAAATTTGGCGCAAATATTTTGGTAAGCGTATCGGGTATAAATACCTGAAAATAAATTTGCTGAAAGGCACAGTATTGCTGGTAATTAAATCCATTAATATTACCAATGGGCTTTAGTGGTTGTTGAATAATTAATCCATCGCCACAGTGAATTTTATTGGCTAGGCTGGCTTGTTTAAAATAGACTAAAATATTGCCAGTGGTATTTACCCAGTGCCCGTTTTCAAATACCGCAACTGCAGCTGCTACTGTTTTAAATGTTTTTGGTTTTTGCACCAAGGGTTCTTTGATCCGAATAAATATTGGCTTGTTTTGTTGTAAGTAGTTGCCAATAAAATTACTGTGAGTACTAAGGTTTTGATAATGGGTTAATCCCGCACCCATGGCTATTATTAGCCCATGAATAGCTATGCCACTAAGCCATTGCCACTGGTATTTAGCCACTAGTGTTAGCAAAGAAAAAATCAATAATACTAGCATCGATCCAATGGCTAATATTTGAATAATGCTCAGTGATTCATTAAAATAAAACGCCCATAAAATACCAACAACAAATGGAATAATCAATCGAATAAAGGGAGCAGTTTTAAAAGGATAGGGTTTTAAAATAGGCATCTGCTAACCTAATAAAAAAGCCACAGCTTTTTGGCTGTGGCTCTCTAAAACGAAGGGTAAAATTTATTTACTCAAGTTCATGCTTCTTTCTTTGTATAGCGTGCGGAAATAAGGATCATGCAAGTCTTTGATAAAGCGAATGGCTTCTCCAGTACTTTTCATTTCTGGTCCTAATTCTTTGTTTACGCCTGGAAATTTATCAAAACTAAATACGGGTTCTTTAATAGCGTATCCGTCTAATTTATTCACCATAGTAAAGTCGGTTAGTTTGGCTTCTCCTAACATTACTTTTGTTGCAATATTTAAATAAGGAATTTTATAAGCTTTTGCAATAAATGGTGTAGTTCTAGACGCACGAGGATTTGCTTCAATTACAAAAACTTTATCGCCTTTAATAGCAAACTGAATATTAATTAGACCTTTAATATTTAAAGCCCTAGCAATTTTATCACTATAGTATTCCATGGTTTCTACAATCAATGGTGTAAGGTTAAATGCAGGCAAAACTGCATTACTATCACCACTGTGTATACCTGCTGGTTCAATATGTTCCATCACACCCATCACATGAAAATTCTCTCCGTCAAAAATGGCATCTACTTCTGCCTCTTGACAACGGTCTAGGAAATGATCAATTAAAATTTTATTTCCTGGGATATGTTTTAATAAACTGATTACTGCTTTTTCAACTTCTTCGTCGTTGATTACAATACGCATTCTTTGTCCGCCAATAACATAACTAGGACGCACCAATACTGGATAACCTACTATGTTGGCCACTTCAATTGCTTGCTCGGCATTGTAAGCGGTGCCATATTCTGGATAAGGAATATTTAATTCTTTTAATAGATCGCTAAAACGTCCACGATCTTCGGCCATATCCATACTTTCATAAGAGGTACCTATAATTGGAATGCCTTTTTCGTGTAATTTTTTGGCCAATTTTAAAGCGGTTTGACCACCTAACTGAACAATAACACCGTCTGGTTTTTCTAGTTCTACTATTTCCCACAGATGCTCCCAAAACACAGGCTCGAAATATAATTTATCGGCCATATCAAAATCGGTAGAAACAGTTTCAGGATTACAGTTCACCATAATCGCTTCAAAGCCGCATTCTTTAATAGCCAAAAGGCCATGAACGCAGCAATAGTCAAACTCGATTCCTTGACCAATTCTATTAGGCCCGCTACCTAATACGATGATTTTTTTCTTCTGCGAGGGTATTGATTCGTTGGAATTTAAAGTTGGTATCATTGCTATAGAAATTGCGTAAAAATAGGGGTATGTAAGAAATTTTTCCGTTATTTTTTTACAAGTCCGTCCTTCATCACCCATTTTACGTCTTGTAAGAGCCTTACATTTTTAGATGGATCGGATGATACGGCAATAATATCTGCAAAAGCACCTGGTTTTATTTCCCCAATTTTATTGGTTTGACCAAGCAGGTCTGCTGCATT
>JAPLEL010000110.1:0-10316 GCA_026391415.1 Bacteroidota bacterium | reverse complement strand
TAACCATCAGTTCAAAGTCTTTTGCTTGAGGTAGTTTCCAGTCGTATCCGCCAATATCGGTTCCATAGGCAATCTTAACACCCGCTTTTAGTGCTTTTTTAAACAATGCGGGTTCTGATTGGGTGAAATATTTATTAATGGGGCTTCCGGCTAAAGCTCTTCCTTCTGCCACATATTCATTTACATAAATAGTAGGGCACCAATACACATTTTTTTCAACCATCATTTTGATGCATTCATCATCCATACCAAAACCATGTTCAATACTGCTTGCGCCTGCATTGATGGATGCTAAAATACCATCCCTTGTAACTGCATGAGCCGCTAATTTTTTATTAGAACGAATTGTTTCATTGCCTATGGCATTGATTTCTTCACTTGTAAAATTGGGTAAGCTTCTATAACTGCCGTCGGCAAGTTGGATATATCCTCTGTCGGCATATATTTTTATCCAATCGGCGCCATGTGCAATTTGTTCTCGCACGGCTCTACGTCCTTCATCGGCACCAGTAATTTCTTGTAATCCTTTGGGTAATTTTAGTTCCCAAGCATAATCAGATTCCTTTAATGGATAATGGCCGGTGGTATTAATGGCTAGCGTTGAAACAAACATGCGTGGTCCATTCATTTCGCCTTTAATAATGGCTTTTTTAATGTCTACATCTGCAAAACCAGCTCCTTCTGTACCAAGGTCGCGGATAGTGGTAAATCCATTCTGCAAACTTTGATTAGCACTCTTAACAGCCCGAATAGTACGGTAGGGAATAGATTCTTTAAGCACTTGCACATCATAGTCTTCACTAGTAATATCTCCTTGCAATAATACATGGGTATGGCAATCGATTAGTCCTGCCATTACGGTAAAAGTCGATAAATCAATACTTGTATCTGTTTTTTGTGTGAACCCTTTGGCCGATGAAATACTTTGAATAAGGTTGCCTTTTACTACTACTATTTGATTTTGTAAAACTGCACCAGTTCTTGTGTCTAACACTTGCCCACATTTAATGGCAATTGTTTTTTGTGCTGGAATTACGGATACTAATAAAAGGCTAATAACTGCAATAAAGATTTTTGGATACATACTATTAAAGTTTAAGAATAACAAGCTACAAATATTCTAAAACAGATTAACACAACAAGTGTTTAATTTTACAGTTAATTTAATTCTTTCTATTATTTTATTAAAAATAGTTCATCCCAGCGGGTGGTGTAGCGCGGGCTACGTAGTTCTTGGCGCATTTTCCAGTCGTGCTTTGTACCGCTTGAAGCAAACTTGAGTACATCGTTGCGCATAGAAAAATTAATATTGTCTATCATACTCATTAATAGTCGGCCTTTTGCACTTGTGGGCGGATCAAATAAACTCGCTTGAATAGAACTATCGGGTACAATACCACTTAAAATAACCCCTGCTTTTTTATACACTTTTCCTTTTTCGTACAAACGTTCTACCAATTGTAACGCGGGTTTAATTAATTCATTGGTGAGCGATGTGGCCACGGGTAAAATCACATAACTACTAATACAAGGCCCGTGTTTAAAATAGGGTCCGCTGTTATTTTCTTTGGCAACAATAAAAATACTGATGGTGCTAGCCGCGCTGTGTTGACGGCGTAATTTTTCTGCGGCCCGCGAAGTATACGTAGCAACTGCTTCTTTAATATCTTGCAAATTGGTCACTGGCGATCCAAACATGCGCGTGGTGGCAATCATTTTTTTATTGACGCGCTCGGGCTCCATTTGCATACTGCTAATACCTTTGAGTTCGCGAATGAGTTTGGCACCGGTAACGCCTCCTAAATATTTATTGGCCCAACTAATTTCTTTGGTACTCAGTTCAAAGGCATTGTTCACATTGTGTAGGTGCAATTTTTCGGCGTATTGGTGGCCAATCCCCCAAATATCTTCTACGGGTGTGCGCAACATAGCCTGTTGAATTTTTCGGGGAGAGTCGAGTACTAATACGCAGTTGGTAGCCAACTTGTGTTTTTTGCACAAGCGGTTGGCTATTTTGCTCAATACTTTGGTTGGCGCAACACCAATAGATACTTTAATGCCGGTCCATTGCTCCACCCTGTCTTTTATTTCGTGCGAAAACTGCTGCAAGCTTTCATTGGGAATATGTGAGAGGTCTAAAAATGCTTCGTCTACCGAATACACTTCTACCGTGCCCGGAGGTAAAATGCTTCTGAGCGTTTCCATCACCCGCCAACTAATATCGCCATACAAATTATAATTAGACGAAAAAGTAGTCACCCCGTACTTTTCAATCAAGGGCTTGGCTTTAAAATAGGGGCCGGCCATTTCTACCCCTATATTTTTAGCTTCATCAGTTCTAGATACAATGCAACCATCGTTATTACTCAATACTACCACGGGTTTGCCCTCGAGGTGTGGTTTGAATAATTTTTCGCAGGAGCAGTAAAAACTATTGCAATCAATAATGGCTTTCATTTTTTTATAGCAGGCTATGAATGGCGTAGACCACCACTCCCCAGGCGGTATAATTGCTAAATTCTTCTAGTTGGATATGGCCGTATTGCTTGTTTTCTGCCAGTAGGGTAATGCCCTTGTTTTGCGTTTGTAATCGGCGCACTAACAGTTCGCCATTAATGACGGCTACAATTATTTTTCCATTTACGGCACTAAGGCTACGGTCTACAATTAGCACATCGCCTTTATGAATCCCAGCGCCAATCATTGCCTCGCTATTCATTCGAAAGAAAAAAGTGGCAGGCTTGTTTCGAACCAATTGTTCGTTAAGGTCAATGCCCCTTTCCATAAAATCGTCGGAAGCGGCACCAAACCCAGTGGCATTGGCAGTAGGAACCTCCCACTGGTTAAATTTTTTGGTACCCTTGTAGGCCGAACCGCCCCATTCATCGCTAAACATGCTAAAATAATTTTACTAATGCTAAATAATTTAGTAAATTTATGCTAAATTAGTTATCGTTAAAATATATTTTATGCAGATAGGGTTAGCAGAGAACAGGGTATTTGGTATTTCGCAGGAGCATTGCAATTGCGAATACTTATTAGTGGCGCGCTTAGATACGGTGCTGCATAATAAAATTGCAGAAGAGCAACAATATTTTTCGTTGCAATATCCTAGTCGAAATCAACACAAAATAAAGCCACAACTAGAAGTAGCTAGTTTTACGGCCAGGGAAGAGATGGAGCCCACCATTATCCGTTGGATGCACCGAATAATTAGTGTGCAAAATAGTTTTGCTTTAACCCTCAATAATTATAGCGGATTTCCGCCCAATACAGTGTATTTGCGCATACCAGAATTGGGTGCTTTTCAGCAATTAACGCAGGCCTTAAAACCTTTAGATGGATATATGGAAAGCTGTGGATGCAATGCCATTAAGCCCAACAATAAACCACATATTGCCATTGCAAAAAAACTAACAGAAGCCAATTATTTACAGGCAATGCTTGATTTTTCGCAGCGCAGTTTTCATGAAAAATTTACCGTAGAAGAACTGATTTTGTTAAGACGCAAACACGCTTTTGACAGTTCGGTACAAGTAAATAAATTTTCACTACAACCCTATGATATTAAGGGTTAATCTCAAATATATATTTTTCTGCCGTTGAAAATCGGCATTCATCATTACCAGCTTTTCTGCTGCAAATTGTTGGAAAGCCTCGCTACCTAAAATTTCTTTGTGCATACGGATGCAAGGGCCACACCAATCAGAGCCCGAAAAATTGAGTAGAATATATTTGTGTTCTTTTGTTGCTGTTTGCTTGGTCTTTGGCTGCGATGGTTTATTTTCGCTACAAAGCCACCAAATGGATACTGTGATTACCGCTATAGAAACCTTATTTACAGCCTATAAATCTGCTAAGTCCGATCGGATAGAAAAATTGCCACAAAGTGGTGGGGATAGAATTTATTTTAGAATTTATTATCAGTCAGAAACCTTTATTGCAACTTATAACCTCCACGAAAAAGAGACCCAAACTTTTATTGCATTTAGCACCCATTTTAAAAAATTAGGGTTACCTGTTCCAGCAATTTTTTGTGTAAACGAAGCGCAAACGATTTATCTACAAGAAGACCTTGGTACCAATTCTTTATTGAATGAGTTAGAGCAATACGGACACGGCGAAAAACTATATGGCTTGTTTAAAAAAAGTTTGCATTCACTAGCAGCTATGCAAATTAAAGGCGATGCAGGGTTAGACTATAGCCTTTGTTTAACCGCCAAAGAATTTGGTAAGCAAGCCATTTTAAGCGACCTACTTTATTTTAAATATTATTTTTTAGATACCCTACAATTGCCTTACGATAAGCAAGCAATGCTCGATGATTTTGAAGCACTAAGTACCTATTTAACTAGAACAGAAAATAAGTATTTTATGCTTAGAGATTTTCAAAGTAGGAATATTATTGTAAAAGACGAAGCTGTTAGTTTTATTGACTTTCAGGGCGGAATGAAAGGTGCTTTGCAATACGATGTGGCTTCTTTATTGTGGCAAGCAAAAGCAGAATTAAGTGAAGAATGGAAAGATGGTTTGCTCAATTATTATATGGATGAAATTGACAGTTTACTCAGCAAGCCAGTAGACAGAATTACTTTTGTAAGTCAGTACAATGGTTATGTATTACTACGTTTGCTACAAGTAATGGGCGCCTACGGATTTAGGGGTTTGTTTGAACGAAAAGCACATTTCTTAAGTAGTATTCCACTCGGGTTAAAAAATTTAAAATTCTTTTTAGATCATAAACGCGTTGGTATTGTAACACCCGAATTTGATAGAGTATTGCGCTTAGTGGTAGGCGACGAAATCATTGCTAGGTTTGAGCCACAGCAAGCAAATGAAAATACGCCATTGCTAGTAACGGTAAATAGTTTTAGTTATAGAAACGGCATACCGCCCGATGAAAGTTCTAATGGTGGAGGCTTTGTTTTTGATATGCGCAGTATATTAAACCCAGGTAGATTTGACGACTATAAAACCTTAAATGGTAAAGACAAACCGGTGCAAGATTTTTTAGAGCAACGTACTAAAATGAACGAATATTTAAATAGTGTTTGGGATTTAGTAGACATAGCAGTTGAAGACTATCTAAAACGTGGATTCAGTCATTTGATGATTAATTTTGGATGCACCGGCGGACAGCACAGAAGCGTATATGCAGCAGAACAAACAGCCAGACATTTACGCAACAAGTACAAACTGAATGTAGCATTAACACATACCAATACAGCCAACTGGTTTGTAGGATAAAAAATAAGTAAATGAAAGCAATGCTTTTTGCAGCAGGATTGGGAAGCCGATTGGCGCCTTTTACAAACGACCATCCAAAAGCATTGGCAATGGTGAATGGCAAAACTTTATTAGAAAGAAATATTCTTTATTTACAACAGTTTGGTATTACAGAAGTGATTGTAAACGTGCACCATTTTGCAGACCAAATTATTGCCGCAATAGCAGCCAATAATGGATGGGGTTCTACCATCACTATTTCGGACGAATCTGCCGAAGTGTTAGAAACTGGTGGAGGTTTAAAAAAAGCCGCTTGGTATTTTGCCAATGAACCATTTTTTGTGGTGATGAATGTAGATATCTTAACCGACTTAGATGTAAGCGCAATGATTGCAGCACACTTGCAAACAAAGCCTTTGGCCACACTAGCGGTTACCCAAAGAACTACTTCTAGGTATTTTTTATTTGATAGCAATGGATTACTTTGTGGATGGCGCAATACACAAACCGGTCAAGAAAAGCCAGCAAATTTAGCAACAAGTTGTGCCAATTATAGTCAATTAACACAGTGGGCATTTAGTGGTATTCACGTAATTGATTCAGCGGTGTTTTCAAAAATGGAACAAACCGGAAAATTTTCTATGGTGGACGTGTATTTGCATTTAATGCAAGCGAATACCATCAATAAATTTGATCATTCAAAAGGTAAATTAATTGATGTAGGCAAGCCAGAAAGTATTGCGCAAGCAGCGGCTATTTTTAGTTAATCAAGACACCAATTATTTTTCAATAAACAACATTAAGATGGCATTTACGCAATTAGCAGTTAGTATTCGCGATGTGCAATTTGGCAGTAATGTAACTGTTGTGCAACCATGTAATTTATACGAGTGTAGTATTGGCGATAATTGTTTTATTGGTCCATTTGTAGAAATACAAAAGGATGTAGTTATTGGTGCTAATTGCAAAGTGCAATCACATAGTTTTATTTGCTCATTGGTAACAATTGGGCAAGACTGTTTTATAGGACACGGCGTTGTTTTTATTAATGATACGTTTACAAATGGGGCACCTGCAAATGGCAACCAATTGCTATGGAAAAAAACAACTATTGGCAACCAAGTTTCTATAGGGAGCAATGCTACCATTTTACCCGTTAGCATTTGCAGTGGTGTAGTAATTGGCGCAGGATCGGTGGTTACAAAAAATATTACCATACCCGGTGTTTATGCGGGTAATCCTGCTAAAAAAATCAAATAAAATTTATTAGAATAATTATACTTTGATATAGATTTTTTTCTTGTCAAGTACATAAACAATTGACCAATAAAAAGCAATAGTTATTAAAGCATACAACAAAGATCCAATGCGCAAATCAGTGGCAACGGGTTTGCATATATGCTCGTAAAACCAAGGCAGGCTTGATGTATATACTTTTTTACTCGTAATAGGATCAATATGGTCAACCCATCTTAACAAGGCCAAGATTCTTGGTAAAAATCCGCTAAGTACAAAAATGAACAAAGGATTTTTTCCAAATACATCAAAGAATTTACTCCATTTACCTTGTATTGATTTAAACTCAATTAAATAAATGAGTGTAGCCAGTGAAAGTGTGGCCAATCCGCTGGTATATAAAACATAACTACTAGTCCATATTTTTTTGTTAATCGGAAAAACCATATCCCAAAAATAACCCGTGCAAACAAGTACAATGCCGGCCATCATTAGCCCGGCTAGCATTTCAAATGATTTACCTTTTTGTTGAATATACTGTCCTACTAAAAAACCGAAGATCACTTGTACTATAGCAGGTGCTGCACTAGCCAATCCTTCTGGATCGAAAGGAACGCCTTCGCCTTTGTATAAATGTGTGATACCTAAAATTTTGGTATCTACAACAGTGCCAAACCAATTAGATAAAGTATACGGATCAAATCCATTGCCCAGAAATAAACAGATGGCCCAATAGGCAATTAGTATTACTCCGCCAATAACAAAAGCTCCCCTAGCTTTGGCATAATAAATAATTACAGAAGCAAAGAAATAGCACAAAGCAATTCTTTGTAAAACGCCAAAAATTCTAATATTCTCCCAGGCTTTTCCAACTAAATTTTCTCCATTCCATTTTACAAAAGGGCTCCAGTTTAAAAACAAACCAATGGCAAAAATTAATAGGGTTCGTTTAACTACTTTCCCCCAAAAAATTGCTGGCCCTGCTGCTTCAAAACGAGGCATTACAAAAGACATAGCATTACCAACGGCAAATAAAAAGAAAGGAAACACTAAGTCGGTAGGCGTGCAGCCATGCCAAGGAGCATGTTCTAGTGGTCCAAAAATATGCGCCCAAGAGCCAGGATTGTTAACGAGAATCATTAGTGCAACAGTGGCACCTCTAAAAACGTCTAGGGAATAATAGCGTTGGTTCATGGCAAAGGTTTATTACTTGAAGATAAGGATTCGAGCGCTTTTTGTTTAAATTAGGAAATTGCTATATTTATTACTCTGTAAATCATTGGCCAACTCAAATCCCTTATTTTTGCCCGCTTATTGATTATAAAGACACACAGAATACCCTAAAATGAAAAAAAACATATTAATTACAGGTGGAGCAGGTTTTATTGGCTCTCATGTGGTGCGCTTATTTGTAAATAAATATCCCGAATACGAGATCTATAATTTAGATGCCCTGACTTATGCAGGAAACCTAGAGAACTTAAAAGACATAGATCAGTTACCCAATTACCATTTTTTAAAGACTAATATATTAGATGCGGCTGCTTTAGATGCTGCATTTGAAGAGAATAATATTACCGATGTGGTGCATTTGGCTGCAGAGTCACATGTAGATCGCTCCATTGTTTCGCCATTAGATTTTGTGTACACCAATGTTATTGGCACAGTTAACCTATTAAATTCGGCAAGAAAATATTGGAAAGCAGATTATTCTAAACATTTATTCTACCATATTTCAACCGATGAGGTTTATGGCAGTTTGGGCGATACGGGTTTGTTTTTAGAAACCACACCATACGATCCTAATTCACCGTATTCAGCAAGTAAAGCAGCGTCCGATCATTTTGTGCGTGCGTATCGCGAAACATATCATATGCAAACAGTCGTGTCTAACTGTTCTAATAATTATGGTCCGTTTCATTTTCCAGAAAAATTAATTCCATTATTCATCCACAATATCATTGAAGAAAAACCTTTACCGGTTTATGGAGATGGATTGTATACCCGCGATTGGTTATTTGTAAAAGACCATGCACTAGCAATTGATTTAATTTTTCACCAAGGAAAAGATGGCGAAACCTATAATATTGGCGGATTTAACGAATGGCGCAATATTGATCTAGTAAAATTACTTTGTACCCAAATGGACGAAAAATTAGGTCGTGCAAAAGGCTATAGCGAAAAGTTAATTACTTATGTGAAAGATCGTCCAGGCCACGACAGACGCTATGCCATTGATGCCAATAAAATTAATAAAGAATTAGGATGGAAGCCAACCGTAACATTCGAAGAAGGCTTGAGTGAAACCATTGATTGGTATTTGAGTAATGCAGAATGGCTACAAAATGTAACGAGTGGCGCGTATCAAAATTATTACACCGGGATGTACGAAAATAGATAAGCAAACATGCAGATAGAAAAAACAAAATTAGACGGATGTTTGATTATCCACGACACCGTTTTTGGCGATAATCGCGGTTATTTTTTTGAGAGTTTCAATAAAAAAACTTTCTTAGAAAAAACTGGGATCGATGTGAATTTTATTCAAGACAACCAGTCTAAATCGAGTAGGGGTGTATTGCGTGGTTTACATTTTCAACATGGTGAACATGCACAAGCAAAACTTGTAAGGGTATTAGAAGGAAGGGTATTGGATATAGCCGTTGATTTGCGCAGAAACTCTCCCACATTTCAGCAGCATGTAGCAATAGAATTATCAGAAGATAGTCATACGCAATTCTTTGTGCCACGTGGCTTTGCGCATGGTTTTGTTGTATTAAGTGATACCGCTACTTTTTTTTATAAGTGCGATAATTTATACAATAAAGCATCTGAAGGCGGGGTGATTTATAATGATACAAGCTTGCAAATTAATTGGCAATTATCGGCTAATGAATTATTAATTTCAGACAAAGATCAGGTATTACCAACGCTTGAAGAAATGGTAAATACGATTCAATTTTAGTGTATAAAAAACAACAAAATGAAAGGCATTATTTTAGCAGGAGGTTCAGGAACAAGGTTATATCCTATTACAAGAGGTATTAGTAAGCAATTGATGCCCGTGTATGATAAGCCAATGATTTTTTATCCCTTGTCAATTTTAATGTTGGCTGGTATAAAAGAAATATTAATTATTACAACCCCCGAAGATTCTTCGCAATTTCAAAGACTATTGGGCAATGGTGCAGACCTAGGTTGCAGATTTGAATATGCTGTACAAGCAGTACCCAATGGTTTAGCGCAAGCATTTGTAATAGGGGCAGATTTTATTGGAAACGATAAAGTGGCTTTGATTTTGGGCGATAATATTTTTTATGGTGCAGGCTTTGGAAAACTAGTAGAGTCGTTTAATGATGTAACTGGTGCAGCTGTATTTGCCTACGAAGTAAATGATCCAGAACGCTATGGAGTAGTAGCATTTGATGAAAATAATATCGCTGTTTCTATTGAAGAAAAACCTAAGGAGCCTAAATCTAATTTTGCTGTACCAGGTTTATATTTTTATGATAATTCTGTTGTAGAGATTGCAAAAAATATTCCTATGTCGGCTAGAGGAGAGTATGAAATAACCGATGTAAATAAAGTGTATCTAGAAAACGGAAAATTACATGTAGGTGTAATGAGTAGAGGTACCGCATGGTTAGATACTGGTACATTCGATTCCTTTAGTGATGCTTGTGAATTTGTACGTGTTATTGAAAAAAGACAAAGTCAAAAAATTGGTTGCATAGAAGAAATTGCCTACCGAAAAGGGTTCATTAACAAAGAGCAGTTACTGTTAATTGCCGACAAATATGCCAAAAGCGGATATGGTGAATATTTAAGAAGGATTGTGAAGGGTTAATTTAATT
>JAPLEL010000225.1 GCA_026391415.1 Bacteroidota bacterium | reverse complement strand
GTAAAAGACCCAACTGATTTTGATGCGTTTTGGAATAAAAATAAAAAAGATTTACAACAAGTTCCGCTTGATTCAAAACTCATTTTAATGCCTGAAAAGTCATCTGCACTTACCAATGTTTTTCAAGTAAATATTCAAAACATAGAAGGATCGAGACTATATGGGATACTTTGTATTCCAAAAAAACCAGGAAAATATCCAGCTATTTTAAATGTGCCTGGTGCAGGGATTCGACCTTATGCACCTGATCTTGACATGGCGAATAAAGGAGCTGTGGTGTTAAGCATTGGAATTCATGGGATTCCTATAAACCTAGATCCTATAGTTTATAATAATTTAGAAACAGGAGGATTAAAAGGCTATTTCTTTTTTAATGCAGAGCATAAAGATCGTTACTACTATAAACGGGTTTATATGGGTTGTATAAGAGCAATTGATTTTTTAATGTCAATACCAGAAACTGATACTAGTAGAATTGCTGTTACTGGCAATAGTCAAGGAGGAGCGCTTAGTGTTATTACAGCGGCATTAGATGGTCGTGTAAAGTATATTGCTTCCATACATCCAGCTTTGTGTGATTTGCCAGGTTATTTAGCTGGTAGGGCTGGAGGATGGCCACATATTTTCAATCAACAAAATGAAAAAAACTTTTCAATTGATTCTTGTAAAAATGCCTTGGCTTATTATGATGTTGTGAATTTTGCAAAACGCCTTACTGCAAAGAGTTTTTTTACTTGGGGATTTAATGACGAATCATGTCCACCAACTTCAATGTATGCTGCATATAATATGATAAAATCACCAAAGGAATTGGCGCTTTATTTAGAGACCGGACATTGGATATATCCTGAACAAAAAACGCAGGTAAACAATTGGATAATAAACGTATTGAAAATGGGGGCATTAAAAAACTAGTACAATAAATAAAAATTATAATATGTGTTTTGTTATTGGTGTAGATATTGGTGGGTCTCATATAACCTCTACTGTGATAGATATTGAATCTCGAAGCGTTTTAAAAGAAACATTAGTAAGAAGTTCAATTAATTCTAATGCTTCGGCAACTGAAATAATTAATGGTTGGTCAAAGAATATTTTATTAACACTTGAAACTTATCCAAATCCAATTAATAGAATTGGGTTTGCAATGCCGGGCCCTTTTGACTATGAAAATGGTGTTTCTAAAATGATAGATAATGGGAAGTATGAAAGTCTTTACAATTGTTCTGTTAAAAAACTAATTACTGAATCTTTAGGTATTAAAGAGCTTGAGATTTTAATGTTAAATGATGCTGCTGCATTTTTACAAGGCGAAAAGTTTTCTGGAAATGTAAAAGAATTTAATAAGCCATTTGCAATAACATTAGGGACTGGTTTAGGAACTGCCATTTATTTAAATGGCAATCCTTATAATTTAGAACTATGGAGTATGCCTTTTTTAGGTGGAATTGCAGAGGACTTTCTTTCAACACGATGGTTTGTAAAAAAATATTTTGAGTTAACAGGAAAGTCTGTGATAGGTGTAAAAGAGATGATTGAAGCGTCTTCGTCAGATATGGTAGTTCAAAATATATTTGAGGAATTTTCAGAAAACTTGTCAAACTTTATTTTACTAGTATCTCAAAATCATCAATTTGACTCAGTTGTTATTGGGGGTAATATTGTTCTTTCTAAATTATTTTTTTTAAATAAGGTATTAAAAAAATGTCAAGGAAAGAATATTACATGTCCTATAGTTACTGCAACATTAGGAGAAAGTGCTGCCATGTTAGGTGCAGCATCTTTATTTAAATAAATTATTCAGCGTTAATTAATTGATATATCTCTTTAATATTTCTACCATATCCATCAAAATCTAAGCCATATCCTAATACAAATTTATTAGGGATGCTAAAGCAACAATAATCAATAGGCACTTCAAAAACAGTAGCTTCTGGCTTGTGTAATAAAATTGCTGTTTTTAAAGAAGCGGGTTGTTGGTTTTGTAGTTGCGGTAAAAAATGACTCAAAGTTTTTCCTGTATCAATAATGTCTTCTAATACAACCACATGCCTGTTAGTGATATCTATATCTAAGCCAATAGCTGTTACAACTTGGCCAGTAGATTTTGTGCCTTTGTAAGACGCTAGTTTAATAAAACATATCTCTGCTTCAATGGTTAAATATTTAAAAAGGTCGGAAGTAAACATAAAAGACCCATTTAATATAGCAATGAACAAAGGTTTTTTATCGGCGTAGTCGTGGTTTAATTTGTCTGCTAATTCTTTCACCTTTTCAAGTATTAAGGCTTCTGGTAAATAGGGTTCAAAAGATTTGTTATGTAGATGAATGATAGACATACGCTAAATTATTTTTTTATTTCTTTTGCAGGTTTTTTTGAAGGAGTTGTAGGTGCGCGCAACAATATTTTTTCGCCTTTAGTTAATAGTCGTTCTTTTTTTAATTGGTTGTATTCTAATAAACTTTCTAAACGAATACCTTCGGTTTGGCTAATACTAGCAATGGTTTCATTGTTTCCTACCACATGAAAATCAGTAGCGCCTTTTTTTAATTTGGTCTCTAAAAACAGTAATTGGTCATCCTCTAAAATATCCATTTCTTTAAGTTCATT
>JAPLEL010000030.1:7823-12931 GCA_026391415.1 Bacteroidota bacterium | reverse complement strand
AGATTTGATGAATGTAAATGGGATGAATATTGGTATAGGTTTAGATGAAAAGGAAAATATTATTTACGAAATCATGATCCCTATTAAAGATTTGATACCTCCAAGCAAAGCTACACTTACTGAATTAGTCAGCATTGAATTTAAAGTAAATGCACTAGATAACCCCAATGAATCAAGGGATTTTGGTTCAAGGTCAGAACCTAATAGTATGGGAAAAAGTCGAATAGGTGCAAGTTCTGGACGTGGCGGCGGAAGCAGCAGTGGACAAAGACCCGGAGAACCATCAAGAAATGCTAACCCAGCAATGAGTGCCCTTTATGAAAAACAAAGTTTTACACAGAAAATAAAACTGGTAGATAAAGAATCAAAGTAAGCAGAAAAATTAAAGAAGTTTGTTGATACAGTTTTGTAAACTATCTAACCAATGGATAGTTTGAATGCCGTAATCATTTTCTAAACCAGATGTATCCATTACCGAATAAGCAGGTCGCTTAGCTGGAGTTGGAAAATCGGTGGATGGAATGGGCGATACATTTGTTTTTTTGTTGGCTTCTTTTGCAATAGCTACTGCAAAATCATACCAAGATATTACACCACTATTACTATATTGATAAATGCCATAATGCGCATTTCCTTTTTCAATGGATTGAATAATGGAAATTATTGCAGCTGCTAAATCTGCGGCAGATGTTGGTGATCCAATTTGGTCTGATACTACATTTAGTGATGGTCGATCATTCATTAAACGCAACATTGTTTTTACAAAATTATTACCATGTGTACTATATACCCAAGAGGTTCTAATGACAATTGATTTTTTACAATTACTTAATGCCAATTGTTCTCCCATCCATTTACTATATCCATAATAATTGATGGGCTTTGTTGCGGTAGTAGTTAAGTAGGGTGCCGTTCCATTTCCATCAAACACATAATCGGTAGAAATTGTAATGAGCACTGCATTAATTTCGGCACAATGCTTGGCGATTAATCCAACAGATTCGGCATTGATGGTATAGGCTAATGTTTGTTCTTGTTCGGCTTTATCTACAGCTGTATAGGCGGCACAATTAATAAAATAAGCTGGCGTATATGTTTCAAAAAATGGTGCAATACTTGCTGGATTTGATAAATCTAGTTCGGCCCTTGACGTAAATAAAAAATGGAACTGTTCACTATATTGTTGAGATAGTTTTTCTATTTCCCAACCAAGTTGCCCAGTTCTTCCAGTTACTACTACCAAAGGTTTTGCCATGATTAATTATTTATTCCACAATACTATTAACTACTTGCTTGAATTCACAAATTCCTTGGGTAGTTTAGACCATTCTTCTTTGGGTAATGATTTAAAATATTCGTAGGTTCTTTTTAAGCCTTCTGCTCTTTCAATCTTTGGCTCCCATCCTAATAATTCCCTTGCTTTAGTAATATCTGGTTGACGTTGCTTAGGATCATCAACTGGCAATTCTTTGTAGATTATTTTAACTGCAGATCCGGTGAGTTTTAATACTTCTTCTGCAAAATCTTTCAGGGTTATTTCATTTGGATTGCCAATATTAACTGGCATGGTATAATCACTCATTAATAAGCGATAAATACCTTCAATTAAATCATCAACATAACAGAAAGAACGGGTTTGTGAACCATCGCCAAATACGGTTAAATCTTCGCCTCGTAGTGCTTGACCAATAAATGCAGGTAATGCTCTACCATCGTTCAAACGCATTCTTGGACCATAGGTATTAAAGATGCGAATGATTCTTGTTTCAACACCATGAAACGTATAATAAGCCCTTGTTATTGATTCCATAAAACGCTTGGCTTCGTCATATACACCTCTTGGTCCAACAGGGTTTACATTGCCCCAATATTCTTCTGTTTGAGGATGTACCATTGGGTCTCCGTATACTTCACTAGTAGACGCCACCAACATTCTAGCATTTTTTGCTTTGGCTAATCCCAAACAATTATGCGTACCTAGCGCACCTACTTTTAAGGTTTGTATAGGGATTTTTAAATAGTCAATGGGGCTTGCAGGTGAAGCAAAATGTAGTATATAATCAATGTTACCCGGCACATGAATAAACTTAGAAACATCGTGGTGAAAAAACTCGAAATTTTCTAATTTAAATAAGTGTTCTATATTTTTTAAATCACCTGTAATTAAATTATCCATGCCTATTACATGGTAGTCTTCTTTTATAAAACGATCACATAAATGCGAGCCTAAAAAGCCAGCTGCACCTGTAATTAAAATTGTTTTCCTTGACATAATATTTATTTATGGTCTTCCAATACTTTCGTAATGATACCCTAGTTCTTTCATTTGTTTTACTTCAAATAGATTTCTGCCATCAAACACTACTTTGCTGCGCATTTTAGATTCAATGATTTCAAAATCTGGTGTTCTAAACTCACTCCATTCGGTAGCAATTACTAAGGCATCTGCGCCAGCTAAACAACTATATTGGTCTGCTGCAAAATTAATTACTGAATGACCAATTTGATTTTGCACATTAGGCATCGCTTCTGGATCGTATGCAGTAACGGTTGCACCAGCTGCTGTTAATGCTTCAATTAAATACAATGCTGGCGCTTCCCGTATATCATCGGTATTTGGTTTAAATGCCAAACCCCATAATGCAAAATGTTTGCCTGCTATATTGCCATTAAAAAATGCATTGATTTTTGGCATCAAGTGCAGTTTTTGGTTTTCATTAACGGATTCAACCGCTTTTAAAATTTTAAAATCGTATCCATATTCTTCTGATGACATAATTAGCGCTTGTACATCTTTTGGAAAACAAGATCCACCATAACCAATGCCAGGAAATAAAAAGCGTCGGCCAATTCTATCATCACTACCAATTCCTTTACGCACCATATCAACATCTGCACCAACTCTTTCGCACATTTGTGCAATTTCATTCATGAAAGATATTTTAGTAGCCAAAAATGAATTGGCTGCATATTTGGTTAACTCTGCAGATTTTTCATCCATATAAATAATTGGATTTCCTTGACGCACAAATGGCGCATACAAATCTCCCATAAGCTTTCTAGCTCGGTCTGAACTAACCCCAATGACTACCCTATCTGGTTTCATAAAATCATCCACGGCAACACCTTCTCTTAAAAACTCTGGATTGCTTACTACATCAAATTCTCCTTGGTAATTTTGTGCAATTGCTGCACGAACTTTTTCGGCAGTACCAACTGGCACTGTACTTTTATTTACGATTACTTTATAATCAGTTAATAATTTCCCTAGTTCTGTTGCAACTCCTAAAATATATTTTAAATCGGCAGAACCATCTGCACCTGGAGGCGTAGGCAATGCTAAAAAAATAATTTCTGCATCTTTAATTCCTTCTACTAAACTAGTGGTAAATTTTAAACGCGTTTCTCTGGTATTACGTAAAAATATTTTTTCTAAGCCAGGTTCGTAAATAGTAATTTCTCCATTCGAAAGGCGCTCAACTTTTGAGGCATCAATATCTATACAAGTTACTTTAATGCCTGTTTCTGCAAAACAAGTTCCTGTAACCAATCCAACATACCCAGTTCCAACAACAGCTATTTTCATGTACTATTTTTTAAAAAAAATTAATTATTGATAAAGTTTAAAACGTTTTCTGTAATGTAAGAAAGTTGTTCTTGATCCATTTCTGTATGCATGGGCAATGAAATCACCCGTTCTGTTAACCAATCGGTAATGGTTAAATCTACAAGCGGTAAATCTAATCCACTGAACATTTTTTGACGATGCCCGGGTACCGGATAATAAATCATAGAAGGGATTTTTTTCTCGGCTAAATATGCGCTCAGAGCATCTCTGTTTACATTGTGTAATTGCAAGGTATATTGGTGATATACATGTGAGCTATACGGTGCAACATAAGGCACTGTTATTTTTTCGTTTCCCGTAAATGCATTATTGTAAAAAGTGGCAGCATTTCTGCGTGCATTGGTATAATCGTTTAAGTTTTTTAATTTAATATTTAATACAGCTGCTTGCATGGAATCTAAACGAGAATTACAACCAACCATTTCGTGGTAGTAACGAGTTTGTTGCCCATGATTAGCAATCATTTTCATTTTTTGAGCCAATGCTGCATCATTGGTAAATATTGCACCACCATCTCCGTATGCTCCTAAGTTTTTACTTGGATAAAATGAGGTTGTGCCAACAGTTCCAATAGAACCCGTTTTCTTTTTACTTCCATCTAAAAATGTGTATTCGCAACCAAT
The DNA here is from genome assembly GCA_026391415.1 of Bacteroidota bacterium. Lineage (GTDB taxonomy): Bacteria > Bacteroidota > Bacteroidia > Chitinophagales > Chitinophagaceae > Sediminibacterium. The sequence goes on along the minus strand of JAPLEL010000030.1, from coordinate 8,680 downwards.
TGCTTGGGCATTGTCTTCAATTACATACAAACCAAATTCGGCAGCTATTTGCATAATTTCTTCCATTGGTGCTGCATGGCCGTATAAATGCACTGGAACAATTGCTTTTGTTTTTGGGCTAATGGCATTGCGCACCGATATTGGATCAATACAAAAAGTTTTAGGATCGACTTCTACAAAAACTGGTTTAAGTTTTAATAAAGCCACCACTTCTGTTGTGGCAATATAAGTATATGATGGTGTTATTACTTCGTCTCCTGGTTGTAAATCAAGTGCCATCATGGCAATTTGTAAAGCATCCGTTCCATTGCCACAAGTAATGGTGTGAGCTGACCCTTGGTAGGTATTTAATGCAGCTGTAAAGTCTTGAACTGGTTTGCCATTGATATATGCGGCTGAGTCTAATACCTCGTGAATAGCAGCATCTACTGCCAATTTTATATTCAAATATTGACTTTTGGTATCTACCATTTGAATGGAGCGCATATTACAATTCATTGTTTCGCCGGCAAATCTAATGAAAATAAGCTCAAATAAGATTTCTTTGTAATCTGAAATCTGTGAAATAAGCTAGAAATTATTGCGTTATTTTGTACCAAGAAATAGGCACTTGAAAATATTCTACGAAATCTTTATTTTTTTATACCCAAAAGCGGCATGGCTATTGGGATTCTACAACGAGAAAGCAAGGCAATGGGTGAATGGAAGAAAAGACGTTTTTTTAAATCTCGCCAAGGCTTTTGAACACAATGATGCACCTGTTATTTGGATGCACTGCGCATCATTAGGAGAATTTGAACAAGGCCGTCCAATTTTAGAAGCACTCAAAGAAACTTATCCCAATCACAAAATATTAT
>JAPLEL010000030.1:3179-7759 GCA_026391415.1 Bacteroidota bacterium | reverse complement strand
GCCATCTGGATACGAGGTTAGAAAAAACTATGCAGGAGCCGACTACATTACATACTTACCCATTGATTCGGCACAAAATGCCAAAGATTTTTTTAAGATAGTCCAACCCTCATTAATTCTATTTGTTAAATACGAATTCTGGTACCACTATGCTGCACAAGCTGCAAAAAAAAACATCCCCTTGGTATTGGTTTCTGGCATTTTTAGAGAGGGTCAATCTTTCTTTAAATGGTATGGTAATTTCTATAGAAGCATCCTTAAAAACTTTAGTTATTTTTTTGTTCAAGACAATGTATCAGCACATTTATTAAATGATATTGGTTTTACGGATACTGTTGCAATTAGTGGAGATACCCGATTTGATAGAGTAATAACAATTGCTAGCCAATTCGAACCTATCCCCATTATTGAAAAATTTTGCGCCAATCATACAACCATTGTTGCAGGTAGCACCTGGACCGAAGACGACGAAGAATTAGACCATTTTATTAATTCGAATCCATCCATCAAATGCATTGTTGCACCGCACAATATTAATGAAGACAGACTTAAAGAATGTTTGCATTTATACCATCGATCGATGCTTTTTTCTGATTACGAAGATGCTCTCAATAACCAATTACCCATACCAGAAAACTTACAAGTGCTCATTGTAAATAATATAGGAATGCTTACCCAATTATACCATTACGCAACAGTTTGTATGGTAGGTGGAGGATTTGGTGGAGATGGCGTTCATAATGTATTAGAAGCGGCTGTTTACGGCAAACCTGTAGTAATAGGACCTGTATTTGAAAAGTATATTGAAGCTGTTGAACTAGTTGAAAATGGCGGCTGTATTAGTGTTGAAGATGCGTTAGAAATGGAACAAGTATTTAATAGATTATTAGATACAAATGATTCACTCTATTTGAACGCTGCTACTGCTGCAAAAAGTTTTGTTTACAATCATGCAGGTGCTACTAAAATAGTCATGCATCATATTCAGGAAAAACGTCTATTAATCAATTGATCGAACTGAGCAACAATTGAAGCCGATTCATTCCAACCCAATTTAACTTTTAATTCTCTTTGAATCCAAGATTGGGCTTCTAATAAGGTAGTAAATCCATTGATGGTTTTTAAACTTCGTTCGTACATTACTTCGTCGCCCCTAAAAAGTTCATTGATAAAAACATATCGATCGTTTAGTACAATCGCTTTATTTAAATCTGTTATAGATTCTTTATGAAAAGTATCTGATAGTGCAATATTGTTTGGTTTTAATTGATCATTTAAACTAGGTAATCCTTCATGCAAAACATCGTTGAGTTCAAATACTTCTTTAATGGGTGCTTTTGTTGTTTGCCCTTCTGTAATGAGGTCTGATACTTCAGGTAGATATATACTTTTAGAAAGCACTTCATTGTCTGGAATTACTGAAAGTCTAGGACTTTCTTCTGCTTCTGTGAAATCTATAATGCTTGAAGCTTCCTGATTTATAGGAGTACTTATATTTTCTATAGCTTCCTCATCAAGAATTGGTTCAATACTATTTACCTCTTGATAGACTAACTTATTTACCTCATTTTCATTTTCCGAAACTTCCTCTGCCACAATTTCATTGGATAAATTAGGCACTGCAGAAATAGCTGGTACAGTTTCAGTATTTTTAATTTCCTCGGCAAAATCAAATAACCAACCAGTTAAATCGTCTTTTTTACTACGCGCATTACTTAAAACCTTAGGAATCTGGTTTTTTTGCTGTAGTTGTAATTCAGCCAAAAGCAATTGGGTAGTAGCCAATAAATGGGCATTTTCAGCCTCCTGAATAAATTGTTCTTTGAGTTTATCAATCAGGGAACCCACACTTTCCATTGGATGTAATACATTTGAGTTGTTTATAAGACTAGTTCGAACTAGTATGAAACGATTTTTTTTATAATTTATTTTACAGATGTTTATAGAACCAAATATTTCGGGCGACAAACGAGGATGGATTGAAGTAATTTGCGGCAGCATGTTTAGCGGCAAAACAGAGGAATTGATTCGCCGTTTAAAAAGAGCTACAATTGCCAATTTAAAAGTGGAGATTTTTAAACCTGCCATTGATATTAGGTATGATGAAACTAGGGTGGTTAGCCATGATGCAAATTCAATACACTCAACGCCTATTGATAATTCACAAACCATTTTATTAATGGCTGAAGGGGTTGATGTAATAGGTATTGATGAAGCACAATTTTTTGACGACCAAATCATAAATGTTTGCGAAACCCTTGCTGCTAAAGGTATACGCGTGATTGTTGCAGGATTAGATATGGATTACATGGGTAAGCCATTTGGTCAAATGCCTAACTTATTGGCCATTGCTGATTATATTACTAAATTACATGCTATCTGTGTTCAATGTGGCAATATAGCCAGCATCTCACACCGAAAAACTGCTGGAGGAAACCAGGTTTTGATTGGTGAAAAAGATGTGTATGAACCTCGCTGCAGAAAATGTGTACATGAAAAACCCTAACCCAATTTTAGCACTAGTAAAAAAGGAAATACTCCTTGAAACAAGGCAGCAATATACCTTGTATGGGATATTTTTATATGTAGCATCCACTATTTTTGTGGTTTATTTGTCCATGGGGCTTCCCGAAGACAGCGTATGGAATGGCCTTTTTTGGGTGATCCAATTATTTGTTTGTGTGAATGCTGTAGCCAAAAGTTTCTTAGCAGAATCGAGGGGGCGAATGCTTTATTTTTATTCCATTGCAGGTGCACGAGACTTTGTTTTATCCAAACTAATATTCAATTCGGTTTTAATGCTGCTAATGAGTTGTATCAGCCTTGCTATATTCACCCTTTTGCTTGGAAACCCCATTGAGTATGGATGGCAGTTTATTGGTATCGCTTCTCTAGGAGGTATCAGCTTGAGTTTGGTATTTACTTTTTTAGCAGCCATTGCAGCAAAAGCCCAGCAGCAAGCGGCTTTGATGGCCATCATGGGCTTTCCAATTATTATCCCTCAACTATTATTATTAATGAAAATCTCTACCGCAGCCTTCTCTGCCGTAGTGCAAGCCGGCTGGTGGCAGATGGTTTTTTTATTAATAGGACTAGATATATTAGTCATTGCACTAACCATTATTTTATTCCCATTTCTTTGGAAGGACTAAGCAGTTTTAAAAACGTAGATGTCTGACAGTTTGCCCTTTATTGATTAATTGTTTTAATGAATCGATACCAATTTTCAAGTGTTTGTGTACAAATTCCTCTGTGACTTGTTTGTCACTAGCTTCAGTTTTTACCCCATCTGGCACCATGGGTTGATCACTAACCAATAGTAAAGCTCCGGTAGGAATTTTGTTATAAAATCCTACGGTAAAAATGGTAGCGGTTTCCATATCAATAGCATAAGCACGAACATTGGTAAGGTATTCTTTAAATACTTCATCGTGCTCCCATACCCTACGGTTAGTAGTATAAACAGTTCCTGTCCAATAGTCTACTTGGTTATCTCTAATAGATGTTGAAATGGCTTTTTGCAATGCAAAAGCAGGCATTGCTGGCACTTCGGGAGGGAAATAGTCATTTGATGTACCCTCCCCTCTTATAGCCGCTATTGGCAGTATTAAGTCGCCTAATTTATTGCGTTTTTTTAATCCCCCACATTTACCCAAAAATAACACTGCTTCTGGGGCTATTGCGGTTAGTAAATCCATGATAGTTGCTGCTCCAGGACTGCCCATTCCAAAATTTATAATGGTAATTCCATCTGCTGTAGCGCATTGCATAGGACGGTCTTTGCCTATTACTGGCACCTTGTTCCATTCTGCAAACATGGTTACATAATTACTGAAATTGGTTAACAAAATAAACTTGCCAAAATTTTCTAATTGCTCTCCGGTGTATCGAGGCAACCAATTATTTACAATCTCTTCTTTTGTTTTCATATGCGAAGTTTTATACGCTTTTCAAAACTATCTTTGAAAAAGTCATTTGTCTAAATTACAAAAAAGCAAGCGCTTAACCATTGTTTTTATGATTCAAATTCCTTTTCCGCCATTTCCCTTTAAAATAAAAGAAGCCGAGGGCAAGGAATGGATCTTCGACGAAATCAGAAAAAAATGGGTTTATTTAAGCCCCGAAGAATGGGTTCGTCAAAACATTCTTCAATATTTTTTACAAATTATGAACTACCCAAGTTCATTGATGGCTATTGAAAAAGAAATTAAACTAGGTGAGTTAAAAAAACGCTTTGATATTTTGGTTTATAAAGATGCACAACCCTGGTTGATGGTTGAATGTAAAGAAATGAATGTGCCTATTAATGAAGCCGTACTCAAACAAGTATTGAATTACAATATTAGTTTAGAAGTTCCTTATATCCTTATCACCAATGGCAATCTTAGTTTTGCATACGAACTATCAAATGGCACTATGCAGCAAATTTTATCTATCCCTAATTATTAATTAATCGAATTAAGGGAAAATACCTAATTCAGTATAGCTAATTGCCACTTTGTTTATGGCACTAACATACGCCGCAGTTCGCATATCTGGAATAGCAGGATTAGATACCCATATTTCCATGATTTCTCTGG
>JAPLEL010000030.1:0-3147 GCA_026391415.1 Bacteroidota bacterium | reverse complement strand
ATCATTGTTTCTTCTAAACCACTATGCACTAAGTCTATTTCTTCGGCACCATACATAATAAAATCACGTTCTTTTTCAGAAACTGACTTTCCAGTTAATCCTTCTATTTGGCCTAGGATATGTGCATTCATACTTTCTGAAAAACGCTTTTCCATTCTACCATACCTAACATGGCTTAAATTCTTTAGCCATTCAAAATAAGAAACAGTTACACCACCTGCATTTAAGTACATATCAGGTACTACTAAAGTTCCATTGGCAATAAATACTTCATCTGCTTCTGGAGTTAATGGACCGTTTGCTGCTTCAGCAATAATTTTTGCTTTCACTCTTGGTGCATTCTCGCCATTAATTACGTTTTCTAATGCTGCAGGAATTAAAATATCACAGTCTAATTCAAGTGCATCACTATTATTTGCAAGATTGGTTGCACCAGGAAAATTTAAAACAGAACCTGTTGATTTTCTATGTTGAAATAAGTCTTCTTCATTGATACCTTCTGCTGAATAAACAGCTCCTTCAAACTCGGCAATTGACACAACAATTGCACCATGTTCGCGGAAAAATTTAGCACAGTGATATCCTACATTTCCCAATCCTTGCACCACTACTTTTTTTCCTTCAATACCCAGTTTTAAACCAAGTTTACCCATTACATCTGGCATATTACATACTTCGCGAATACCAAAAAAAACACCTAACCCTGTTGCTTCTTTTCTGCCACGAACACCACCTTGTGTAATTGGTTTACCTGTTACACAACCTGCGCTGTCTATATCTCCGGGCTTTAATGATTGATAGGTATCTACTATCCATGCCATCTCTCTTTCACCTGTTCCATAGTCTGGTGCAGGCACGTCAATACCAGGACCTATAAAATTTTTCTTTACTAATTCTGCTGTATATCTACGGGTGATTTTTTCTAGTTCATACGCACTATGACTTCTAGGGCTTATTTTAATTCCACCTTTCGCTCCTCCAAATGGCACATTCACAATTGCACATTTGTAAGTCATTAAAGAAGCCAATGCCATTACTTCATCTTGACAAACAGCTAAACTAAAACGAATCCCTCCTTTACAAGGTGTTTTGTGTTGCGAATGTTGCACACGGTAGGCTTCAATTACTTCAATGCGTCCATCATCCATTTTTACTGGAAAATGCATACTATAAATACTATTACAAGCTTTAATTTGTTCGAGTAACCCTTTATCCCATTTGGTAAATTTGGCGGCTTTATCAAAACTTTTTTCAACACTTTTAAAGAAACTATATGGTTCTTGGGTTGTCATTTTGAAATAGTTTAAAGGTTTATTTGTAATATGGTTATTGTAAACCTTAATGTTTACATGAAAGCATGCTTTATTTTTTTTCTAGTCGACTAATTTTTCTATCAATACTTATTACATACAATAACAAGCCAGTCATAATTACCACAACAATAGTCATCACTAAAAATATCTTACCATTACTACGTATGAAATCAGTAGCAGGTGGAGCAGTTATTTTAGTTTGTGCGTTTGCAATTATTTGCAATACACATCCAATAAAAACTAAACTAAATTTTTGAAACTTATTCATTATTAAATTGCTTTTCGTTTAAAATTTGGTATCTAACTTTTAAGGTGCTAATCCATACGCCAAGTAGCGTCCAACCAATCACTGCAGGATAAAAAACAGTGCGCATATTCATATCCATATCCTTGCCGTTTAGACCTGGATTACCATCACTACCTTGACCTCCAGGATGCAATGACTCTGTTAGTCTTGGTAGAATCCAAAGTGTTGGGAATAACATAAAAAATGCAAAAATATTATAGACTGCACCAATGCGCATTTTCTTTTCTTCGTCGTGCATACTACCACGCAAAACAAAATATGCTAGGTAAATTAAAATAGCTATTGCAGCTCCATTCTGTTTGGGATCTCCACTCCAAGGACTTCCCCATTGGTAATTGGCCCAAATGGCCCCTGTTGTAATACCTAATAAAGAAAAGATGGTGCCTGTTGCTGCAAATGCCGATGAATAATAATCATACAAAGGATTTGGATTGCGCAAGAACTTTACTGCATAATAAACAGACACGAATAAAAGAATCATCATGCCAAACCACATCGGTACATGAAAGAAGAAATTTCGAACGGACTCTTGCATCCGATCATCGAGTTTGGGCACTTTAACCAAAAAACCATACACACAGGTATATAACAACAAGATTACCGATAAACCTTTCCACCAATTTTTTCGAATCATACGTACAATTTTTTGTTGCTTTTGCCTAAACTAACAACTGTAAGTGCAAATTTAGGTGAAAGCTTAGTAATAAAAACAATCAAATGTTAGAATTTAAATTCATAGAAAGTATTAAAATGTGGTTTTTTAACCATAATACTATGAAGGCAAGCTTTTGATACCTAAATTGTGACACTGTTATGACTAAACCTTTACTAGAAATTAAGCAATTATCAGTGGATTTTGTTGCTGACGGAAAAAGTTCCAAAGCATTAGAAAACATTAATCTCACTGTAAATAGAGGCGAGATTTTGGCTATTGTGGGTGAGTCTGGATCGGGAAAATCTGTTACTGCTTTATCTATTTTACAATTATTACCTAGCCCTCCTGCAGTTTACAGATCAGGAGAAATTATTTTAAACAGCGAAGCTGTATCTATTAATATTTTAACGTCAAATTCACAAGTATTACAATCTGTTAGAGGTAGTAAAGTGGCAATGATTTTTCAAGAACCCATGACTTCTTTAAACCCAGTACTCACCTGCGGGTTTCAAGTAATGGAAGCCATTTTACAACATGAGTTAATTGACAAAGAATTGGCAAAGAAAAAAACAATTGCTTTATTTGAACAAGTACAATTGCCTTCACCCGCAGACATGTTTGACCGATACCCGCACCAAATCAGCGGCGGACAAAAACAACGTGTAATGATTGCAATGGCTATGAGCTGTTCTCCGGACTTATTAATTTGCGACGAACCCACTACAGCATTAGATGTAACGGTTCAAAAAAACATCTTGCAACTCATTAGAAATTTACAGATTCAAAACAATATGGGGGTGATATTTATTACCCACGATTTAAGTGTGGTAGCTGAAATTGCCGACAGAGTTGTAGTGCTTTACAAAGGAAAA
>JAPLEL010000035.1 GCA_026391415.1 Bacteroidota bacterium | reverse complement strand
GCTCGCGATCCAAGCCACTGTATTAATGGGTTCCTCTAGAAAGCCAGCACGCTTGCCTGCTAATTTACAAGGCATTTGGAATGATTTATACGAAGCGCCTTGGAATGCAGACTTTCATACCAATATCAATTTACAAATGAATTATTGGCCTGCAGAAACGGGTAATTTATCAGAAACATCTGTTGTGCTAGCAAAGTTCATGGAAAAATTAATGGTGCCAGGAACCGTTACTGCAACTGAAACCTATGGCACAAGAGGTTGGACGGTACACCATTTAACAGATCCATTTGGCAGAACAGGAATAATGGATGGCGTTTGGGGTATCACAAGTATGGATGGTCCTTGGATGACATTGCCAGTTTTTGATCATTATGAATTTACGCAAGACACCAATTATTTACGCACCATAGCGTATCCATTAATGAAAGGCTCAGTACAATTTGTATTAGATTTTTTAGTGCCCTCACCCGAAGGATATTTAGTTACCAATCCTTCGCATTCACCAGAGAATTCTTTTTATGTTCCTAATACCGACAGAAAAGTAAAATCTGAAATGACTTATGCGCCAACCATTGATATGCATATTATTAATGCTTTGTTCAATAATTTTATTCGCGCTTGCTCCATTTTAAATATCGATAAATCACTGTCAAATGAAGTTGTAGCAGCGCAGAAAAAATTGCCTCCTATTAAAATTACTGCTATAGGTACCATACAAGAATGGATTCAAGATTTTGAAGAAACTGAATTAGGTCATCGGCATATTTCGCATCTTTTAGGGTTGTATCCTTTAGATTTAATTTCTGCTAAAGACCCTGCCATTTTTGAAGCAGCTAAAAAAACAATAGAACGCAGATTATCAAATGGTGGCGGACATACTGGCTGGAGCAAAGCCTGGATAGTTGGTTTGTATGCAAGATTATTTGAACCAGAAAAAGCATTAGATAATTTAAATGATTTGTTTCGAAAAAGTACACTTCCTAATTTGTTCGATACACATCCACCATTTCAAATTGATGGCAATTTTGGCGCTGCATCAGCTATTGCAGAAATGTTATTGCAGTCTCAAAATAATGAGATTAATTTATTACCCACTTTGCCTCAAGCTTGGAGCGAAGGGTCCATGCATGGATTACGAGCTAGAGGTGCTTGTACGGTTAATCTAGATTGGTCTGCAGGTTCATTAACCAAAGCAAGTATACAATCTAGCAAAGGCGGTACTTATCATATTCGCTATAAAGGATTAACAAAAACAGTTACACTTAAAGCCAATCAAATAATTGCACTAAACAATCAGCTTAATTAATTTGATGCTGCTAATAATTTATAAATGAAACAGATTTTAGCCTATATAATTGCTTTTTTATTTGTGCTGAATACTTTTGCACAAAATAATTCAGGTGTAAAGCTGAATGTCAATTGGTCTAAGCAATTAGCACAACACGATTTGGTATGGAACGAAATTCCTAAAGATTATTTTGCTGGTGCTTTTGTAGGCAATGGATTATTAGGAACTATTTTATTTAAAGACGATCAATTAGCCAATACTTTGCGTTTTGAAATTGGCAGAACTGATGTGTTTGATCACCGCACTGCTTCTCCAAGTGCATATGAAACAAGTAGGGTGCCCATTGGTCAATTATTATTAACGCCGGTTGGTAAAATTTTAAAAATACAATTACGTACCGATTTATGGAATGCAGAAATTAGAGGAGAGTTAACTACAACAGCAGGCACTTTATCATTTAGGTGTTTTGTTCCTTCGGCAGAAGAATTAATTATTGTAAACACAAAGTCAACAGGTAATGAAAACGGCGCTAAATTTTCTTTAAGGCCGCAGCTAGCGCAAAGTGCTAGGTATATTGCAAAGCATGCAATGAATTTAGAAATGAATGTAGCGTATGAACAAAATCCACCAATAAAAATAGAAAAAATTGAAGGGATAGAAGTGTTTACCCAACCACTTCTAATGGGCGACGATTATGCTACGGCTTGGTCTGATCAACAAAAAAATGCAACCGAACATACTGTATTAGTAACTGTTGCCAACAGATGGGGTAAATACAGAAAACATGCTTCAGGTTCTGCTATTGATGCAGTTGCAACCATTAAAACTGGTCTAAAAAAATCTATCATGGCAATGGAAGCCGAACATAGAAATTGGTGGCACCAATATTATCCAGCAAGTTTTGTGAGTTTTCCAGAGCCACGTTTAGAAAGTTTTTATTGGATTCAACTATACAAATTGGCAAGTGCTACACATCCTAATAGACCTGTAATTGATTTATTGGGTCCATGGTTTAAGCCTACAGCATGGCCCTTGGTTTGGATGAATTTAAATGTGCAATTAACCTATTATATTTTTGGCGTTACCAATCATACAAACCTAGAAGATAATTTATACCAATTATTAGACAGGCATACACAACAGTTAATCAACAATGTTCCCAAAGATTTTCAAAATGATTGTGCGGGTGTTACTAACCCAGTAGGTTATGATGATTTATACAACCCCATTTTTATATCGGATGATAAAAACAATACACGTGAACTCAATATTATTGTGTTGCCATGGTTAATGCAAATGTATTATTTGCACAACCAACGTACAATGGATACCGTTAGATTAAGAGAAAAAATTTACCCATTGATGCGTCGAGCATTTAATGTGTATATGAGAATTCTATATTTGGGTGAAGATGGGCTTTACCATATTCCTTATACCTATTCAGACGAATATGGAAGTGCCAAAGAAACTAGTTTAAATATTGCATTGGCTAGCTGGGGATTTAAAACATTAATTGCTACAGCCAATCAATTAAAGATAAAAGATAGTTTACTGCCTGTTTGGCAAGATCGTTTAAATAAACTGGCCGATTATAATACCAATGAAGATGGAATTATGGTTGGTAAAGACAAGTCATTTGCCAAGGCCCATAGGCATTACAGCCATTTGTTTGCCATTTTTCCACTGTACGATATGAATCTAGATAATGCACCCAATAAAATACCATTGATGCAAAAATCTGTTCAACATTATACAGACCTTGATGGCGATAATTGCATATATAAATTTTCGGGAGCATCTTCATTATGGTCAGCGTTAGGTAATGGTGATAGTGCATTAAAATGGTTGAATAGATCCTTAGAACTCTTACCAAGATTTGGTGTTCCGCCAGCGACTTCTAGAATTCCTACTTTAACCCAAAATACTTTTTATAGCGAAAGAGAAAATCCAACTTTCGAATCACCTATATCTGCTTCTCGATCTATGTTGGATATGCTATTGCAAACATGGGGTGGCGTTATAAGAGTGTTTCCGTCTATGCCTACCGATTGGAAGGATGCAAGCTTTTATCAACTTCTATCTGAGGGTGCTTTTTTAATTAGTGCAAATCGTTTAGCGGGTAAAACCCAATTTATTCAAGTAACCAGTTTAGCAGGAGAGCCATGTACATTAAAAACAGATTTTACAACACCTGTAAAAATGGTTGGCATCGCAACAGTCATTAAACAAGTTGGAGGCCTTATTCAATTGAAACTTAAAAAAGGTGCATCCGTTATTTTGTACACTGGCAATAAGCCTAAAAGCTTTGAAATCAATCCAATACCAATTAAAGCTTCGGATATGAATTTTTGGGGTGTAAAATAAATTCTTATTAGATTGATAATGTTTGAGTTATTGAATTTCTCTGCCATTAAATAAAAGAGATAAATTTCCTTTAATATTTGATATTTTATGTATGTAAATGGATTAGCGAAATCGATTTCGCAAAAATCTGATCACTGTTTTTTATTCCTTACTAAATCGTTTTAACTTTCGCCTGCTTTTGAGAATTATACAGATTGCAAAAAAGTCCAAAAAATAGCCATGAAAAATAAATACGGGTGGGTAATTTGTTTACTAATTACCGTTGCACCCTTTGTTGTAAAATCCCAAACCTGGGTAGATTCAGTTGATCGTCACGGAAGGGAGGTGTTTATGCCTGCGGATAAATATAAATGGGATTGGGGCCAAGCAACATTTTTAAATTCATTGGTGCATTTGTATAATATCAAATCTACAGAAGACAAAAAAATCTATTTAAATTATATTCAAACGGCCATGGATGCTACTTATGCAGTAGCAAACGGAAAGCATCCAAACGCAATTGCATCTGCACATGGCATGGCATTTTTAGCTAGAATAACTGGCAACAAAAAATACCTCAACAAAGCCAATGAAATTTATGCCGACTATTTAAAAATTCCACGTGCACCAAATGGTGGTGTATCGCATCGCGCAGAAACTATTGAATTATGGGACGATACGGTATATATGTTAAATATGTTTTTATTAGAAATGTATCGACTTACCAAAGACGAAAAATATATTGCAGATTTTGTATTGCAATTTAATGTACACAACGATAAATTAACCGACGAAAAATCTGGTTTATGGGTGCATGGTTGGGACGCTGATGATATTGATTACAATGATGGTTGTAGTAATCTAGGATGGCCCGATAAAACAACCCGAAAAAGTAGTCAAGTTTGGGCAAGAGGAAATGGTTGGGTAGGGATGGCTTTGGCCGATGCGTTAAATACTGTTGGCCGATCAAGTAAATTTTGGAAGCCCTTAGAAAAAGCATTCATTCATTATGTAGAAAAAGTAGCCCCACTCCAACACAAAGAAACAGGCTATTGGTATCAATTGGTAACGCTACCAGCAGATCCTAAAAACTTCGATGAAAGCTCTTGCACTGCTATGTTTTCTTATACCATCACAATGGGAATAAAAATGAAAATATTAAACAAGAATAAATATTTACCCATTGTAGATAAGTCTTATCAAGCACTACAAATATCTGGATTAAAATTAGCTGGAGACGGATATCAAATTCCTATTAAAGTTTCTGGTGGCACTTGTGTAGGTGACAAAGAATATTATCTTACTCGAAAAATTACCGAAGGCACTGGATTTGGCTATGGCTCTTATATTTTATTTGGCTTAGCCTACGAACAATTAAAAGGCATTAGACACTAGAAGATTATTATTAAAAACTTAATTATCATGGAAAGAAGAAAATTTGTTGCGCTAGGTTCTGCCTCGCTATGTATGATGCCATTGATTGGTTTTTCTGCATTTACTCCTTCAAAAAATAGTATGGCATTAGTCAAACCAAGTTGGTTAATTGATTTAATTAAAATAAATGATACCTATGTAAAGGGATCGCCTGCTTCAAAAATAACAGACCCTACTAACAAATATTTTGGTGCGTATTTGAGTGGATATGGTATACCGAATCCATCTAATACAGCTTGGTTTATTAATGTAGCTTGTGCGGCGCTATCTTCTGAAGAGTCTGTCTATTATCAATCACAAGATCAGTTAAAAGAAATACTCGATGCGTTAAATGGCTTACTCAAATTACAACATGCCGATGGTACCATTGATTTAGTAGATACCAATTTTCATTCTACACCCGATACATCATTTATGGTAAAAAGATTGGTGCAGTCATATAATCTTTTGCAACAATCAAAAACGAAAGGCGTAGAAAAAGTATTGCCGGTGTTTGAAACATTTTTAAAACGAGCAGGAGAGGCATTAATAACAGGCGGAATTCATACACCCAATCATAGATGGGTAGTGTCTGCCGCTTTAACCAAATTGTACGAATTATGGCCCGATAAACGCTATTTAAATAGAGTGAATCAATGGTTGGCCGAACATATCGATTTAGATCCAGACGGGCAGTATACCGAAAAAAGTACGGGAGGATATTCTGCAGTAATTGACCGCGTATTAATTACAGTAGCAAAAGGTTTACACAAACCAGAATTATACGAACCAGTTCGAAAAAATTTAAAAATGATGCGTTATTATATGCATCCAAATGGAGAGGTTGTTACTGAAGCATCTAATAGACAAGACAAAGGTCAGATAGGTACCATGGAGTCATACTATTATGCTTGTAGATACCTAGCACTATTAGACAATGACGGAGAACTAGCTAGTATTTGTAGGATGGTAGAAAAAAAATATCCTAATTCATTGATGGGCTCATTAAATTATTTTTTAGAAGACCCAACTCAATGGAAAGAATTACCAGCCTCAAAATCACTTCCTACTAGTTATGTAAAATCCTTTCCATATTCAGGCGTAGTAAGAATTAGAAGAGAAAATTGGGATACCACATTATTGTCAAATAATCCTGGTTGGTTAACTTTTCACAAAGGGAATGCCATACTTCAAGGCATGCGTATAGCTTCGTCATTTTTTGGTAAAGGACAGTT
>JAPLEL010000287.1 GCA_026391415.1 Bacteroidota bacterium | reverse complement strand
CAACGTTGGAGTAAAGAAACAGCTGGTGCAGGGCATGGTGGCATGGACTTTTTTGTAATTCATGCATTAGTAGAAAGTATTAAGCATAAAACGCCAACACCTTTAGATGTATATGATGCTGCTACATGGAGTGCTATTTCACCTTTAAGCGAAAAATCAATTGATTTAGGTTGTCAAACAGTTGAGTTTCCAGATTTCACTGGGGGCAATTGGATGTATCGTAAACCTGTTTTTGCGTTGACAGATAATTATTAATAATTATTGTTGGCTTTCTAAAATAGTTAATGCTTCGGTGTCTTTAAATTGAATAATTAAATCTTTCAATTCTTTTTTTAGTTGAAGAATAATTGATTGATATTTTTTATTCGATATTAAATTGTTCATTTCAGTTTTATCGTTTGTTAAGTCGAATAATTCCCAGTCGTTATGCGGCCCATAGAATCGAATGAGTTTGTATTTTTCGGTTCTTACACCAAAATGTGGTGCAACTTGATGCGGCTGTGGGTATTCGTAATAATGATAGTAGATAGATTTACGCCAAGGTTTAATTAATGGCTTTTTAGCAAATAAAGTAGCCATACTTTTCCCTTGAATATCAGTAGGAATAGGGGTATTGGTGAAACCTAATAAAGATGGCGCTAAATCAATGTTCACAACCATTTCATTGATTTTAGTACCTGGTTTAATTACTCCAGGATAACGCATGACCAAAGGAGTTCTTAAACTTTCTTCATACATAAATCTCGTATCGAACCAACCGTGTTCACCCATATAAACTCCTTGGTCTGAAGTATAAATAACAATGGTGTTTTTATCTAATTTGGTGGAATCTAAATAGTTTAAAATACGTCCTATATTTCTATCTAAAGATTTGGCAGTTGCTAAATAGTCTTTTAAATAGCGTTGGTATTTCCATTTAATAAGTGCGATACTGTCATTTTTTATTTGCGCATATTCTTTTGCAATTGTGGCATAATATTTTTCATAAGCTTGTTTTTCTGCAGCAGACAAACGTCCAAACATTCCTTTTAAATTATAATCAGCGCCAATTTTTAAATCGTCTTTTATAACCATGGTTTTATTAACCGTCATGTCTTGCAGAGATGCAGCGGTTCTATTGGTGTATTCATCCCAAAAATTTTCTGGCATAGGAAATGTTTGATTGTCGAATGATCCAAGGTCTTCAATTGCGGGCATCCAATTTCTATGCGTTGCTTTTTCGCCAATAACCAAAAAGAATGGATTGCTCGTATCACGTTTATTTAACCAATCTATAGAGAAATCACTAATTACATTGGTTACATACCCAGTTGATCTTACTGTGTCGTGGTTCATGGTAACAAAATCTGGTTGGTAATAATTTCCTTGCTCTGGTAAAACTTTCCAAAAATCAAAACCTTGTGGATATGATTGCAAATGCCATTTCCCTATCCAAGCAGTTTGGTATTGTTGGTCATGCAATAATTTTTGTACTTGTTGTTGGCTTCCATTAAAATTCCTTTTTGGAGAATTATCTCTTAATCCATTTAAATGGCTGTATTTGCCTGTTAAGAACACGGCTCTACTTGGTGCGCAAATAGAATTAGTAACAAAACTATTATTAAACAATGCGCCTTCATTGGCTATTCTATCAATATTGGGGGTTTGCATTAAACGACTACCATAGGCACTAATGGCTTGTTGGGTATGGTCGTCGGATAGTATGACAATAATATTTGGCTTCTTTATTTGCCCAATAGATGTGATTGATTGGAATACAACTAAAAAAAGTAAAATTATTTTATTCATAAAATGGTATTTAATTCAAATTAAAGGTATCTAAAATTATATTCGCCTTCTATTACTCGATTCTCGAACAAATATCTTAGGTTCTAAAACAATTTCTTTATCATTTAAATCTGCCTCATTATTCATTACTTCAATCAATAATTTAGCAGCCACTTTTCCTAGTTCAAAAGCAGGTTGTTCAATACTTGAAATGGAAGGTGTAACTAATTTGGTAATTGGTTCATTGTTGAAGCCAATCAATCCAATATCATCAGGCATTGAAAGGCCTTTTTCTTTAATGGCTAACATGGCGCCAATAGCCATACGATCGGTGATGGTAAATATGGCATCTGGCTTTTTTTTCATACTAAGTAATTCTTTAGTAGCCTGGTAGGCATAGTCTTGATTAAAATCGCAATGAACAATTAAATCTTTGTCGAATTTTATTTTATTTTTCTTTAAAGTTTCTAAATAACCATCTAATCTTTTATTACTGATGTCTAAATTTTCTTGCCCTGCTAAAACTGCAATTTTTTTATAACCTTGATCAATTAAGTGCTGTGTGGCTAATCTGCCACCTGCAATATTATCGAGCCTTACTTTTGGTGCAATTAAGCCTGCTGCTAATCTATCGAATAAAACCAATGGTTTGTTTTTAGTTTGAATTTTTTTTAAGTGATCATACATTTTTGTTTCACTCGATACAGATACTATAAACCCGTCAACTAAGCTGTCTAGAAGTCTACTAGTATTTACTAATTCTCTACCATAACTTTCATTACTCTGACAAACCATTACCGTGTAACCAGCCTCTAAAGCAATTTCATCAATTCCTTTTACCATGGT
>JAPLEL010000254.1 GCA_026391415.1 Bacteroidota bacterium | reverse complement strand
TATGGTCAATCCTAAATGCATCAAAATAGTCACTCATTTGGGCAAATCGTTGCTTCCACCAAGCAAACCCATTTTCCTTCATTTTTTGCTAGTTATAAGTAGGAAAACCCCAGTTCTGACCCTTTACTGCAAATCCATCTGGGGGAGCCCCTGCTTGCAATTCCATATGGTACAAGTTTGGATGTTGCCAAGCATCTGCACCATATCTATATATACCAATTGGAATATCTCCTTTTAATACAATGCCATTTTCATGTGCATATTGCGTTGCTGCTTTTAATTGTAAGTGCAACTGGTATTGAACAAAATAATGAAACACAATGGTATCATAAGCAACAGATTCCATAGCAGTCAATTCATTAATCTCTGCTATTTTGTACTGTTGAAATTTAGGCCATTGGTTAAAATCGGCAGTTCCATATAAATCACGCAAATAACAAAAAACAGCATACGGTTCTAGCCAGTGTTTGTTCTGTAAAAAATATTGGTGAAAATTGGTATCTATTAAAAATGTTTTTTTCTTTTTGTCAAAAACCTTGCGAATAAATTGAATTTTTTCTTTGGTAACTAGCTCGTAGTCTACCACCTCTAATGCATTCAATTGATTGAAATTCAATTTTAATTTAACTAACTCTTTTTCTAATGCAGCATCTACTAGTAAGTCTAAATTTAAATACAATGGATGCAATGCAAATGCAGAGATAGCAGCATAAGGATAAGAATCCGTCCAAGAATGTGTAGCCGTTGTGTCATTAACTGGAAGGATTTGAATCAGCTTCAATCCTACCTTCTTAGACCAATCAACCAATAATTTCAAATCATTAAATTCTCCTACACCAAAACTGTTTTCACTGCGCAAACTAAATACAGGAATTGCTACTCCAGCACCTTTCCAACTTAAATTTGGCATCACCATAAATCCATCGTGCAAAATTGTCTGTTGTAGTTTTTGAGCAGGCTCGTATAAAATTCTATTATTCCCTTGTTCAAATTGAATAAAGGTTTTTTGAATGGTATCGTATACACCATACTTATATGCAATTGGAAATAAATCCGTAGTTAAATCTAAAGGAACGGCATAATAATCTTCTCCCTCATTTCTACTCATTAATACTGGGCTGTTTGTTTTCCATTTTGAAAGTGATTTACAACTTCCAATCAAACAGACCGTTTGACCCTTGGGTAACAAAGGTGTTTTAACCTTAAAAAAATGGGTTGTTTTATTAGGTATTGCAACTGCTACTTCCGTATGATTTGCTTTTAATAGTACTTGTACAAATGGCTCCGTATAAAAAGCATTTTCATAATAGCCAGCATAATTCCAAGCATCCACTGTGGTAATATTGGGAGAACTCATAAAAGATGGATCTAACACCTTGTTATCGCCACACTCAAAATTCAAAACCCCGTTGGCATTGCATAAAATATATTGGTAATGAATTGGCTCATATAAGTCATCGTTTACAGAAAAATCAATTTCAACCGACCAAAAGCTATCATTATCGTATTGCATGGCTACCGCCTTATCAAGATTACCATTACCCAATAATGGATGGTTTCCTGAAATAAAAAGCTCCTGACCATAAATAGTATGAAAGCGTAATTGAAACCTTACAACTTGAATGGAAGTATTTGGAATCAATATTTTTGAATTGATTTCAGGCTGTTTTTCTACAATCGTTAAATATTCGGTATCCAAGCTCCTCGTTTTAATATCGTAAAAATAAATAAAACAATGTGTAATTCAAACACAATAAATAAAAGAGTTCCAATTATTTTCAAATTATACCGATTTCAATCCAATTTTAGGGCAGTTTAATCGTTTTAGTTTAGGATATTGCAGCAAAATCAGTCACAAATACATGCAAAAAGGGCATCAATTACATATTTACACCGATGGATCATCGAGGGGGAATCCCGGACCAGGAGGTTATGGTGCACTATTAATTTGGGGAGATATTAAAAAAGAATTGTCTGGAGGATATCGTTTAACCACCAATAATCGAATGGAATTGATGGGTGTGATTATGGCTTTAGAATCACTCACAAAAGAAGATATTTCATTAACCATTTATACTGATAGTCAATATATTGTAAACTCTGTTGAGAAAAAATGGTTAGATAATTGGATCCGTACAGACTTCAAAGGTGGTAAGAAAAACAAAGACCTTTGGTTGCATTACCACCAATTGTCAAAAAAATTCAACATCCAATTTGTATGGGTGAAAGGACATGCTAATAATGCCATGAATAACCGATGCGATGAACTAGCTACTACAGCAGCAGACGGAAAGCATCTTTTAACAGATACAGGCTATGAAAATGAGCATTAATTGTATTAAATGAAATCTTATTAATTATGCCAATTGACTAGGCCAAAGCAACCCTTTTTGTAAGTAAAGCATACCCACCAAATAGTAAAGCACCAAATACTAAAGTACCTATCAAACTATTTTGATAAAATGGAAGTCCATCAGCCAAACACTGAACAAAACCAGTAAAAGTTCTAGGACGATGGTATCCGCCATTGCCAAACCAAACAAGTGTGTTAGACACAAAAAAGTAAGCAGTTGGTGCGCTAACACTGGCTAATAACACTTTTGCTATTTTGCCATCGCTTATTAAAAAGCCTATTAATGTAATAGAACCAATTAAAATATAGTTCATTAATTGCCCACTATAAAATCCAGCAATTTGGGTATATCCATAAGTATATAACACTTGGTATAAAACATCAGATATAAACATTGAAAACAAGGGTAAAATAAAAGCCCATTTTTTATTCCTCATAAAAAAAGCACCTCCAAACAAAGCCATTGCAATTTGAGGAGCAAACCCTGGAGGACGATTTGGTAAAATTCTATAGATAGATGCTATAACTATAAAAAGTCCAAGAGAGATTAAAATGTTTTTATTAATTTTCATTATTTATAAATTTCAAAACAAAAATAGGCGAAAAAACTTTTTCTAAAACCAATTTTTTCAGTATGTGAAGAAAGGGGGTAAAAACTATACAAAAGCCTTAAACAAAGTACAATTTCCAGAAGATTCTAAGCTATATGCAGCATCTGGTAACAAACAAATTGCTTCTCCCCTTTTTAAAACAATACTATTATTTAAAATGGCCCCACCTGCTGTTACTATTAATACTTCTAATCCCTCAGCAGTATTGGAATAAGCTCTTTTACCCGCTAATTCTATTTTACTGATGGCAAAATCAGGCACAGGACAAGGATATGATTTTTCGCCAATCCTAATTTCATTGCCTTTCAAGATATTGGGAACAATCCCTTCAAATAGCGTGTGCTTTAACAATTCTGGTACATCAATATGCTTGGGCGTTAGTCCTCCGCGGAGTACATTATCGCTATTAGCCATTAGTTCAATATTTTGACCTTCTAAATAAGCATGTGGCAATCCGGCACCCTGAAACACCCCTTCACCAGGTTGCACATTAACTATATTAAAAAAGTAAATAGAAAATACACCACGGTCAATATCAACAATTTGATTAACACCTTCAAATAATTGAGCTACCCACCATCCTGGGTCAGATTTAGTTAACTCCCCATCTTTTTTTTGCCGAATAACACGTTTCACAACGCTCATTAAAAAACTATTTACCTCTTGCTGCCCTAATTCCATTACAAATTGATACAGTCCCTGGTAACCATCCATTTTAAATAGTGGTAATAAAATATTAAACTCTTGCACATCGGCAAGTGTTTTTTCTAATAAAGTTTTTTCTTTGAATCCATGTAATAACCAAAAATCACTTAGTGCAACCATCACTTCTGGTTTGTGATTTCGATCTTTGTAATTTCTATTAGGCGCATTAATTGGTATTCCAGCCGCTTCTTCTGCGTCAAACCCCTTTTCGGCTTCCTCTTTTGTTGGATGCACCTGAATAGACAACATTTGCTTTACATCCAACACTTTTAATAAGTAAGGCAATTCGCCAAATCGATCATAAACGGCTTGAGTTAATACCGTTTTGGGATCTTTGTTAATGATATCAATCAATGAAGTTGGCCCATCACTTGTTTCTAAAATGGCACTAGCAGAGGGATGTGCCCCCATCCAATATTCTGCAAAAGGCTTATTACTAGTGTTTTCAATACCTAATAAGCTTGGAATATAGGTGTTTCCACCCCAGGCATAATGTTGAATAACGCCGTTTAATTTGAATATTTTGTTGAATGTTGGCATTCGTAAACTTTTATATTACCATTAAACGTACTTGTTACCTAAATCTTGTGCTAAATGAGCAATAAATTATTAATACAGAAAAATAAATCGCCTAATCAAGCAACCGGAAAAAAGGGCGAACAGCTTGCAGCAAGTTTTTTAATAGACAATGGATTTGAAATTCAAGAAAAAAACTGGCGATACCACCATTTAGAAGTAGATATTATTGCTTCTAAAAATGGACGATTGCATATTGTTGAAGTTAAAACAAGGAACTCACTTCGGTATGGAAATCCAGAAGAGAGTATTACAAAAAACAAAATGAAATTCCTTAAAAATGCGGCAGAAGCCTATCAATACCAACACAAACAATGGGTTTACCTTCAATTCGACGTAATAGCCATTACACTGATTAGTGACATTGAAACAGAAATCTTTTTAATTGAAGACGTTTACTTTTAAGCTGTTTATTTAGACTTAACGGCCTTCACCCCTTGTTCCATCATTTTTTCAACCATCTTATAAGTAGCAGGGCAATAACTAATATTTTGTTGGTGTACATGCATATATTCCACCATTTTCTTTTTCTTTAAATAAGGAAATCCAGCGCAGTCAGCTGGCCTAAAT
>JAPLEL010000108.1:7623-15335 GCA_026391415.1 Bacteroidota bacterium | reverse complement strand
TTTGATAATATTCAATTTAAACCCACTAAATTGTAATCAGTTACCTTTATAATTCTAAAACTATCCATTTGCTAAAAGAAATGATTATAGCTGTGCGAGCTTATTTTGAAGCCCACCGGTTTATAAAAAAACACAAGCTCTGGAAATGGATACTCATTCCAGGTATTTTGTATGCCCTATTATTTGTAATTGGCATGCATTATTTTAGTGAAACTTCCAGCAATTTTATTGAGTGGTTGAGTTTAAAAACAGGTTTAAAAACATGGCTAGATAAAATCAATTCTAGTTTTTTAGGCTTTTTATTTACCATTGGTAGTTTGCTACTTTGGTTAATTTTATTATTATTTTATTTCTCTTTATTTAAATACCTTTTTTTAATTGTAGGATCGCCTCTTTTTGCTTACTTAAGCGAAAAAACAGAAGCCATTATTGAAGGAAAAGACTTGCCATTTAACACAGCCCAATTTTTTAAAGATATTGTAAGGGGCATTAAACTTTCTGCTCGAAATAGTTTGTGGCAAACGGTGTATACCATTTCTATTTTGATATTGAGCTTGATTCCAATTTTAGGCTGGCTTACACCTGCACTAGCTGTTATTATTGAATGTTATTATTATGGATTTTCTATGCTTGACTATAGTATGGAGCGACATAAAAAATCACCGGCCGAAAGTATTTACTATGTAGGTAGTCATAAAGGCTTAGCTATTGGCAATGGATTGGTATTTTATAGCATGCATTTATTACCCATTATTGGTTGGATATTGGCACCTGCATATGCTGTTGTGGCTGCTACACTTAGTATGTATCCTTTAAAGCAAATTGAAAAATAAGTTATGGCTATTGGTAAAGTATATTTAATTCCTACCGTACTTTTTGAAGAACGCTTAGAAACAATTCCTGCATATATTTTAGATGCCGTTAAAGACTGTCAAGGATTTTTTGTTGAAAACGAAAAAACAACCCGTCGTTTTTTTAAGAAAATTTGGAAGGAAATGGTGATTGACGATTATCAATGGTTTGCTATTCACAAAGCCGAACCTGCAGTGAAAGCACAATTTATTCAACTTTTACAATCAGGAAAAAATATTGGCATTGTAAGTGAAGCAGGATGTCCGGGTGTGGCAGATCCTGGTCAGCATTTAATTGCTGCCGCACAACAAGCCAATATACCCATCAAACCCTTGGTAGGGCCGAGTTCTATATTATTAGCGTTAATGGCTAGTGGCATGAACGGACAATGCTTTCAGTTTCATGGATACCTCCCTATCGATTCCCTAGAACGAAAAAATAAAATCAAGGAATTAGAGGCCGATTCACAAAAAAGAAATTGTACACAAATATTTATTGAAACACCTTATCGTAATAATTCTTTGATAAAAGATGTTTTAAGTACCTGCAACGAATCCACACAATTTTGTATGGCAGTAGACATTACTGCAATAACAGAATCTATTCTTACAAAAACGATTAAGGTTTGGAAAAACCAAACGCCTGATATACACAAGCGCTTGGCTATATTTTTATTACACGCCGAATAGTTTTATTATTCTCAAACAATTACAATCCGTATTGGTCAATTAAATATATCAATCCTGCCATATTTACGGCTCCTAATAACAGTTCTCTTTTGTGTACATTTTCAAACACATCAGTTCTAGCATGGTGAAAATCAAAATAGCGTTGCGCATCAGGAATTAAACCAGCAAGTGGTGTTCCAAATGTTTGTTTCAAGGGTCCTATATCGGCTCCGCCACCACCATCAATTAGTTTATCAATGCCATAAGGTTTTAACAAGGGTAACCAAGCCTGCACTTTTAATAATTGCGCTTTGTTATTCATTGAAAAACCAAATCCTCTTGGCGTAAATCCACCCTCATCACTTTCTAAAGCAAACACATGTTTTTCATGATTGAGTTTGGCTTGTTCTGCATATTTTAAACCACCGCGTAAACCATTTTCTTCGTTGGCAAAAAGTACAAAACGAATCGTATGACGGGGTTGGTATCCTACAGCTTTCATGGCACGCATTACTTCAATGGTATGCACAACGCCTGCGCCATCATCATGTGCGCCTTCATTTACATCCCAACTGTCTAAATGCCCGCCAATGGTAATAATTTGATCGGATAAATCTGTTCCTTTTAATTCGCCAATTACATTATGCCCAATCGTGTCTGGCAACATCTGTCCATTGGTACGTAATGATACTTTATAACCTGTTTTTAATCCCCATAAATAATCTGCATCTCTAGGACCTACCGCCAGCGCTGGAATTTTAGGAAAACTATCAACATAAGCCATTCCTCCTGTATGCGGATCATTAGCAGTAGACTCAGTTAGTGAACGAACCATTACCGCAAGGGCACCATATTTTGCTGCACGACTTGGTCCTGTAACTCGATACTTACCCACCTGACCATAAGAAACAAAGGGTTCTATATTTGTTGGATTGAAACCAAAATTATAATACACAATTTTGCCTTTTACTTCCTCCTTTCTTTTTTCTAAATCGTCGAAACTATCCACCATCAACACTTCGGCTGTAATAGTTTTGCCGTTGGTGCCAAGTGAATTACCTAGTGCCAATATATCTAACGCACGATTTGCTTTTTTATGATCTAACTCAGTAATACTTGCTTGGTCTTTGCCACCGCGAACCCAATGTGGCACCATACATTCTTGTAAATAAACCTTGTCTGCTCCTTGTTGTTCTAACGTGATTTTACCCCACTGTACTGCTTTTGCAAACTGTGGAGATCCTGCTAATCGACCACCTACTTGTTTGGTTAACTGATAAAGTAAATCGTAGGCTTTTCCATTTCTAAGAATTTCATCCGACAAACGCTTGATCATTACTGAATCTTTGGTTTGTGCATTTGCCAAAAGGGGTAATAATGCTAAAAGTGCAAATAGTTTTTTCATCCGTTGGGAGTTTTTAAAAAATTGAAAAAACATTAAAGACTTTCAATTAATGTTTAACTAGGGATAAAGTTAACCAATTGTTGAGTTTGAACAAGTATGGATAAACGGCGTTATAGGTATGGATAATTAATTGTTACTTGCAGACTATTCAGAATTTACTGTTCTGAATACCCTGAACTAAACTACAACGGTATGCGCATAGGAATTGTTTGCTATCCAACTTTTGGTGGAAGTGGCGTTTTAGCTACAGAATTGGGCAAAGCACTGGCCGACGAAGGCCATGAAGTGCATTTTATTACTTATCAGCAACCTGTTCGGCTTAATGTATTCAATGCCAATATTTTTTACCACGAAGTAAGTGTGCCTACTTATCCTTTGTTTGATTACCCTCCATACGAAGTGGCATTGGCCAGTACAATGGTGGATGTAATTATGAACCACGATTTAGATTTATTACACGTGCACTATGCCATACCACATGCGTCGGCAGCTTATATGGCCAAGCAAATTGTAAAGCAAAAAAATGGCAGAAATATTCCTGTAATAACCACTTTACATGGAACTGATATTACCTTGGTAGGCAAAGACAAAACATACGAACCAGTAGTTACTTTTTCTATCAATGAAAGCGATGCGATTACTGCAGTGTCGCAAAATTTAAAAGACGAAACCTATCGCTCTTTTGCTATTACCAAAGAGATTGATGTGATTTATAATTTTGTAGATGTAAATCGTTTTAATAAAAAACCCATTGATGCATTTAGAAAAGTAATTGCACCTAATGGCGAAAGAATTATTATTCATGCGTCGAACTTTAGAAAAGTAAAACGTATTGACGATGTAGTGAAAATATTTTCTGCTATTCGCAAAGAAATGCCCGCTAAATTATTAATGGTGGGCGACGGTCCTGAAAGGCATGCTGCAGAAGATCTTGCGCGCGAATTGGGTATTGAAGATGATATTCGTTTTTTAGGAAAGCAAGAACAGATGGAAGATATTTTAGCGGTAAGCGATGTTTTTTTATTGCCGTCTGAATACGAAAGTTTTGGACTTGCCGCACTCGAAGCAATGGCTGCACGCACCGTTGTTATTAGTACCAGTGCTGGTGGACTTGCCGAAATAAATATTCAAGGTGTTACTGGATTTATGTCAAATGTTGGAGACATAGCATCAATGAGCAGTAATGCTATCAACTTATTAAAAGACGAAACTGCTTTAACTAAAATGAAAGAAGCTGCTTATGAGCAAGCTTGTTTGTTTGATATTAGTAAAATCATTCCGGTGTATGAGAAATTGTATAGTCGGTTTTGCAGAATGCAGCTGAATTAAGCACTTCATTAATACTTTGTAAAATTATTGCACACATTTGCTTTAACTCCTCTTCTTCAATAATTAAAGGAGGCGCAATACGCAAGCGATCTGCTGCAAATAAAAACCAATCTGTAATCAATCCATTTTGCACGCACTGGTGTACAATTGCTTGATTCAATTCGGCAGTTGCAAACTGAATAGACATCCATAATCCAACCGATCTTTTAGCAATAATTGCAGGGTGAACAACCAACTCATTTAATATTTTCTCTTTTGCAAAAACAGTCTCAATATATTTTCCGTCTAACAAAACTTCTAATGCCGCTTTACCTGCTGCGCAAGAAACTGGATGCCCGCCAAATGTAGTGATATGGCCTAATACAGGATTATGCGTGAGCGTGTTCATTAATCCATAATCTGCAACAAAAGCACCAAGTGGCATACCGCCGCCCAAGGCTTTTCCTAGCAATAAAATATCGGGTACAATACCATATTGTTTAAAAGCCCATAAGGTGCCGGTTCTACCAAATGCTGCTTGAATTTCGTCTAATATTAATAGCGCCCCTTTTTCTTTACATTTTTTATGGAGTGCTTGCAACCATTCAATGTTTGGTTTAGTAATACCAGATTCTGCTTGTACTGTTTCTATAATTACACAGGCTGTTTGATCATCAATTGCATCAATTGCGTCTTGCCCATTAAAATTTACATGCGCTATACTTGGCAGCAAAGGTCTAAAAGCATTGCGCCAATATTCGTCTCCCATTACACTTAATGCTCCTTGTGTGCTGCCATGGTACCCGTGATTACAAGCTATAATTTTATGTTTTCCAGTTACTCTTTTGGCCAGTTTCATGGCCCCTTCTGTTGCTTCGGCACCACTATTGGTAAAGTACACACAGTTTAAACTTTGCGGCAATTGCTCGGTAAGCATTTTGGCATAAGCTACCTGTGGGGCTTCAATAAATTCTCCATAAACAATCAAGTGCATATAGTCTGCCGCTTGGTCTTGTACTGCTTTTACCACTTTAGGATGACTATGCCCAATATTGCAAACACTAAAGCCTGAAATCATATCTAGGTATGACTTTCCATTGGCATCCCATAAATAAATACCCGCCGCTTTTACCATTTCAATACCTATTGGCTTGGTAGAAGTTTGCGCTACATGCGATAAAAAAATTTGTCTATTTGAAAGCATCATCTAATTGCAAACTTACAAAGAACCCGAGGTTTATTGGCAGAAAAAGGATTGCATCTAGTAACTTCGTTCTAGATATCTTAAAAATCAACCTATGGCACTCATTCTATCTGTTCAAGGCAAACATCCGCAAATTGCAAAAAACTGTTTTATTGCACCAAATGCAACGATTGTTGGAGAAGTATCCATGGGTGAAGAATGTAGTGTTTGGTTCAATGCGGTGATTAGGGGCGATGTGCACTTTATTAAAATGGGCAATCGTGTAAATGTGCAAGACGGCGCCATTATTCATTGTACTTATTTAAAAAGCCCTACTACTATTGGCAATAATGTTTCTATAGGGCACAATGCCATGGTACACGGTTGTACCATACACAACAATGTATTAATTGGAATGGGCGCAATTGTAATGGATCGTTGCGAAATTCAAAGCAATTCAATTATTGCTGCAGGCGCTGTTGTTTTAGAAGGAACCATTGTGGAAGCAGGTTCTATTTATGCTGGCGTTCCTGCAAAAAAAGTAAAGAATGTGTCGGAAGATACCATTCAAAACGAAATCAATCGCATCTCTGCTAACTATGTAAAATATGCATCTTGGTTTTCTGAAAACAACGACACGCCTACAAAATAGACACTTGTTTTAATAGTTAATTTCTTCCATCTTTTCTAAAATGGTACAGTAACTTACATAGCGTTCAATAGAAACAATTCCACTATTAACACCTTCTTTTACTGCACAGCCTGGCTCATTAATATGCATGCAATTATTAAATTGGCATTGGCTAATGAGGTTGCGCATTTCAGGAAAATAATGCGACAATTCTTGCTTAGGAATATCTACCAAACCAAACTCGCGTAAACCTGGTGTATCAATGATTTGACCGCCAAAATCTAGGTCGAACATTTCGGCAAAAGTAGTAGTATGCATTCCCTTTCCACTCCATCCACTCACCTCTTGCGTGCGTAATTTAAACTGCGGAAAAATAGCATTAATAAAAGTTGATTTTCCTACACCGCTATGGCCACTAAGTAGGCTTATTTTATTCTGTAATAAATTTTTTATTTCATCAATGCCAGTTCCATTTTGTACACTAGCTAAAATAACGGTATAGCCAATTGCTTCGTACACTTTTTTTAATTCTTGAAATTGCACTAATTCTTTGGCTCGATAAATATCTGATTTATTAAAAACAATTACTGCAGGAATATGATACGATTCACAAGACAATAAAAATCGGTCTATAAAACCTTGCGATGTTTTTGGGTCTTTTAAAGTGGCAAATAAAACACACTGGTCTAAATTACTTGCTACAATATGGTGCATTCGTTTGTTGTGCGGAGAAATTCTAGCCACATAATTTTTACGCGGATAAATTTCATGGATAATCGCCGATTCTTCTAACACATCTTCTATTTCCATTTCAACTTCATCACCAACCGCTATAGGATTTGTAGAAGTAATAGCATCTATCTTAAAAATTCCTTTTATCCGGGCATTAAAGGTTTTGCCTGCTTGATTTTTGGCAAAATACCAACTACCAGTAGATTTATAAATCAATGCTTTCATTCAAAGCAAAGATAATACCCCACCACATCGCAAGCCAATAAAATAGCAAACTAGCCTTAAAAAGTAAATTTTTGCTAAATATTAACCACTTAAAAGCCCCAAAAGACTAATCACCGAGTAGCAAGCAGCCTAATTTTAATATCTTCGCTGCTATGTTACCATTTGAACATGATAAAGTAGTACCCAACAAAGAAAGCAGCCTTAACAAAAAGGATCAGGTTGCTGCAATGTTTAATGATATTGCTTTTAAGTATGATTTTTTGAACCGATTTTTAAGTGCCGGCATAGACAAGGGTTGGCGCAAGAAAGCCATCAGAGAATTAAAAAGCTTGCAACCTCAATTAGTACTTGACGTTGCTACGGGCACCGCCGATGTAGCCATCATGACACATCAAGCCTTGCATCCAACAAAAATTATTGGTATTGATATTTCGGAAGGAATGCTGGCATTGGGCAGAAATAAAATTGAAAAACTAGCGCTTACCCAATCGATTGAATTATTTACCGGGGATAGTGAAACAATAAAATTTGACGCTAACTATTTTGATGCTATTACAGTTGCATTTGGGGTGCGTAATTTTCAATACCTCGAAAAAGGATTGTCTGAAATGTTACGCGTATTAAAACCAGGTGGCAAATTAGTTGTATTAGAATTTTCTAAACCTAGTTTTGCGCCAGTTAAGGCCTTTTATCATTTTTATATGAATG
>JAPLEL010000108.1:0-7610 GCA_026391415.1 Bacteroidota bacterium | reverse complement strand
ATAGGGCCAAGTATTAGTAAATTATTTGGCAGTAATAAAGCCGCTTATCAATACCTCAATGATAGTGTGCAGGCATTTCCAGAGGGACAAACCTTTTTAAACTTAATGAATGAAGCAGGATTTACCCAAACTTATTTAATCAAGCTTAGCTTAGGAATATGCACCATTTACTGCGGAAGCAAACCATAACACTTTTCGCGTTCGCCTTTTTTGTACTGGCTGGCTATAAAAGCCAAGCCCAGAAACAATTGTATCGTCAAGACCACGACGACCTGCCTTATTATTTTGGACTGACGCTTAGTTATAACTCGTCTTTTTTACACCAAACCAAAAGCAATAAATTTTTACAATCAGATAGTGTGCTGATTGCAGAGCCAGGTGCTAGTGGTGGTATTGCACTGGGGTTATTGGGTACTTTACGCATTAATGACTATTGGCAGTTTAGGGCTAACCCACAATTAATTATAGGAGGATCAAAATATCTGTCTTATAATTTATTACATACTGCTGCTGGCGAAGCAGACTTTCAAAGAAAAATATTGCCCTCTAATATTGTAAGTTTCCCTTTTCAAATAAAATTTAATTCAGATAGAATTGGCAATTTTAGAACTTATTTATTGGGGGGTATTAAATACGATATTGACCTAGCTAGTAATTCTACAGCTAGGAACGCAGACGACCTAATTAAATTAGCTCGATACGATTTTGGTGTTGAAGCAGGTATAGGATTTAATTTCTATTTGCCATTTGTAACTATCTCGCCAGAAATTAAAATTAGCAACGGATTAAGTAATTTACACCAGGTTGATCCTGCATTAAAATTTTCGAACGTATTAGATAAAATACAATCAAGAATGATTGTATTCTCTATACATTTCGAAGACTAATAACAATTAATATAGTTGATTAAAAATATTATTATGCAAAATTATTTAATAAAAAATACTTGTGTGGTTAACGAAGGATCACAATTTTTTGGCGATGTATTCATTAAAAATGGCCGAATAGAAAAAATTGCAGCTAGTATTAGTGCAGATGGAAGCACTATAGAAATTGACGGATCTAACCAATATTTAATGCCCGGTGTTATTGATGACCAAGTGCATTTTAGAGAACCGGGATTAACCCATAAAGCAACCATCTATACCGAAGCAAAAGCAGCAGTAGCAGGTGGTGTAACAAGTTTTATGGAAATGCCTAATACAAATCCACCAGTATTTACACAAGAATTATTAGAAAATAAATATAGCATTGGTAAAGAAAGTTCTTTAGCTAATTACTCTTTTTTCATGGGCACTTCTAATGATAATTTAGAAGAAATTTTAAAAACCAATGAGAAGAAAAATGAAGTTTGTGGCGTAAAGGTTTTTATGGGCTCCTCTACTGGAAATTTATTAGTAGACAACCCGCTAATTTTAGAAAATCTATTTGCTGGTAGTGAATTGTTAATTGCTACCCATTGCGAAGAAGAACGTATCATCAAAGAGAACCTTGCCAATACTCTTGCACAGAACAGACCACTTACCGCTGCAGACCATCCAATTATAAGAGACGAAAATGCTTGTTTTGAATCGTCTTTTAGGGCGGTACAATATGCCAAAAAATACAATAGTCGTTTGCATATTTTACATATCACCACTGCAAAAGAATTGCAACTGTTTACCAATATGATTCCTTTAAAAGACAAGCGAATCACTGCAGAAGTTTGTGTGCACCATTTGCACTTTACTAGTAACGACTATGCAAGACTAGGGAATCAAATTAAATGTAATCCAGCAATTAAGGCACCTGAAAATAGAACGGCTTTATGGGAAGGCTTGTTAGATGATCGACTAGATATTATTGCTTCTGATCATGCCCCACATACTTGGGCCGAAAAACAAGAAGACTATTTGCACGCTCATGCAGGACTTCCCTTAGTGCAGCATACATTATCCTTAATGCTATTTTATGTACAAGAAGGAAAAATTAGCATTGAAAAGGTTGCCCAGAAAATGAGCCATGCAGTAGCCGATTGTTTTCAAATAAAAGAAAGGGGATATATTAGAGAAGGATACCACGCAGACCTTGTGCTTGTAAATATGCAGCAAACAAACACAGTTAATAAAGAAAACATCTTGTATAAATGTGGTTGGAGCCCATTAGAAGGTTTCCGTTTTCCGGCAACTATTACACATAGTTTTGTAAATGGACACTTGGTTTATGGAAATGGGGTGTTTAATGAATCTAAGATGGGAATGAGACTACAATTTGACCGATAAGCCAAACGATGCAAGTAGACAAAACCACATTGACCGACCTTTCCATTTTTCATGCAGACGAAGATCAGTCTGTTTTTAGTCACCTGAATTTCACACATACTAATGGTGGACGAGAATATTTAAAGGGCTTGCTAAATACTCCATTAACTAGCATTAGCAAAATTCAAACAACACAACAAACCATTCAAATACTCCAAAAACTGCAAAAGGAATGGCCTGTAACCCTTATAAACAATGGCGCATTACTAGTCATTGAAAAATTTTACGAAACCGCTATTGACCAATATCCTCAGCACCCTGCTCCAATAAATAGTTGGATCTATTCTATTTTACATACCCCAGATTATTCTATTACAAAATATACTGTTACTCATGCTATTGCTTTTGTAAAAGGCATGCAACAAATAGTAGATTTATTTGAGCAAGCGCCAATGAATGAGCAAATAACTATTTGGACAAATGATATTAGTAATTTATTAAAAAATCCTATTATTCAAGAAATGTTAGCGGTAGAAAATAACCGTCCGCTTTCTCCACAACAAGTACTTACAATTGGTGGTTTTTTACGCAACCATTTTAAAAGAGCCGCAGTCGCCCTAAGTGATATTTTTTGCAAAATGGATGCATACATGAGCATGGCTATAGCAGGAAACAGATATGCATTGGTTTTCCCTGAATTACAACAAAGAGAACAGCCATTTATGCAAGCGAATGGATTATTTCATTTATTATTACCTACACCAGTAGCATACGATACCAAGTTAGATATAGATCAAAATTTTATTTTTTTAACTGGCGCAAATATGGCTGGAAAAAGCACTTATATTAAAGCCATAGGCCTTAGTGTTTACTTAGCACATCTTGGAATGGGCGTACCAGCAAAATCTATGCAGTTGAGTTTTTTTGATGGGCTATTAAGTAATATTCAGGTAGAAGACAATATTTTTAAAGGCGAGAGTTATTTTTTCAATGAAGTTCAGCGTATTAAAAAAACACTCGAAAAAATAAGTGATGGAAAAAAATGGTTGATTTTAATTGACGAACTTTTTAAAGGAACCAATATTCAAGATGCCATGAAATGCAGTACTGCTGTAATTGAAGGCCTCCGCAAAATGAATCAAAGCTTATTTATTTTATCAACCCATCTATACGAAATAGGAGAAAATTTAAAACAGTATCCAAATATTCAGTTTCGCTATTTTGAAACAAAAATGGAAAATGAACAATTGAGTTTTAGTTACCATTTAAAAGATGGTATTAGCAACGATAGAATTGGTTATTTAATTCTACAACGCGAGGGGGTAACCAAAATACTAGATAGTCTCTAATAAAGATAAAAAATCCCTATCTTACAATTCGACTTTAAAATTCATTTTATGAAGATTGCTTTAATGGCCATTGGCTTATTTTTTAGCGCAACATGTTTTGCGCAATTACAACCGCTAGTATCAAAAGTATATTCATACAATAATACACCTTCTGCCACTTCAAAAAAAGGAGCAATCAAAACAATATTTGACGGATCTGGCGCT
Organism: Bacteroidota bacterium; assembly: GCA_026391415.1. Lineage (GTDB taxonomy): Bacteria > Bacteroidota > Bacteroidia > Chitinophagales > Chitinophagaceae > Sediminibacterium. Next base: position 3,817 of record JAPLEL010000108.1, on the reverse strand, counting down.
ATTTTATCGAACCATAATATTAAAGTTGTGGCATTGATAGCTGGCAAAAAAATGAATTACGAAAAAGCAAATTCAACCGAACTTTTTATTATTGTTAAAGAGGGCACCCTTTCAATTACCTTAAATGATAAGCTTACCGAACTAGGTCGTGGATCAATTGTTTGTGTAATGCCAGGCGATAAATTATTAATATCAAATAACAGCAAATCCATTGCGTATTATTATGCAATGGATTATGTGTCAATTGCTGCTCCTAATGCAGAACGAGGCGCAAAAGCAGGCGGATCCTTTATAGTAAACTGGAATGATGTAGCTCTTAAAGAGAATGATAGAGGCGGCGTTCGTAATTTTTTTATCAGACCAACAGTCATGCTTAACAAGTTTGATATTCATGTAACCACTATGAACCCAGGAAAAGTAAGTCATCCACCACATACACATACTAATGAAGAAATCATTTTAATGTTAGATGGTAGTGGCGAAATGCAAATTGGCAACGAACACCAAGCATGCCAAGCAGGCGATGTTGTTTTTTTAAACAGTATGGTTTTGCATAATTTTTCTAATAATAGCAGCAAGCCTGCCACTTATTATGCTATTCAGTGGAATTAATTTGATTGTTAATTACTAGTCTGCTCAAAACATTTTAGCGCGTTATTTCTATGCACTAACCCAAAGCTTTTTTAACTTTCCAATTAGCTACTGCAAATTATTCCAGCAGCTAATTTATAAGGCATGTTAGTAAAAACCTTTGGTAGCAGTGTATTTGGCGTAGAAGCCATCACCATAACTGTAGAAGTAAATGTAAGTATGGGGCAAGGCTATTCTATTGTAGGATTGCCCGATGTATCGGTTAGAGAAAGTTTACAACGCACCGAAAGTGCCATTAAATCCAATGACTATTATATGCCGCGCACCAAGGTAGTAGTGAATTTGGCACCAGCAGATATTAAAAAAACAGGATCAGCTTTTGACCTACCTATTGCAGTTGCAGTGCTAGCAGCATCTGAACAAATTGCACAACCCGAACGGCTAAAAGATTTTATTATTATGGGAGAGCTGAGTTTAGACGGAAGCGTTCAACCTATTAAAGGCGCACTGCCCATTGCCATACAAGCGCGTAAAGAAAATTTCTATGGACTGATTGTACCCAAAGCCAATGAAAGAGAAGCTGGCATGGTATCTCAGCTAAATGTATACGGCGTTTCGCACATTAAACAATTAATGGCTTTTTTTGAAGACGAATCAAGTTTAGAACCTGTTGTTGTAAATACCCGTGAAGATTTTTTTGAAAACCAGTACGATTTTGATACTGATTTTAGTGATGTAAAAGGACAAGAAAATATAAAACGCGCTTTAGAAATTGCAGCAGCTGGCGCGCATAATGCCATTTTAATTGGGCCACCTGGCGCAGGTAAAACCATGCTTGCAAAAAGACTCCCAACTATACTACCACCACTTAGTTTACAAGAAGCATTAGAGACTACAAAAATTCATAGTGTAGCGGGTAAATTAGCTGCCAATAGTTCTTTGGTGAATAAGCGTCCATTTAGGTCGCCCCACCATACTGTTTCGGACATGGCACTTGTTGGTGGAGGCGGCAATCCACAACCCGGCGAAATTTCATTAGCCCATAATGGGGTATTATTTTTAGATGAATTGCCCGAGTTTAAACGATCGGTATTAGAAGTTATGCGTCAACCCATCGAAGAAAGAAAAGTAACTATTTCGCGCGCAAGAATGTCTTTAGAATTTCCTGCAAATTTTATGTTGATAGCTTCTATGAACCCCTGTGCCTGTGGATTCTACAATCATCCCGATAAAGATTGTACCTGCCCGGCCGGCGCCGTTCAAAAATATTTAAATAAAGTATCGGGGCCGCTTTTAGACAGAATTGATTTACATGTAGAAGTTACACCCGTTCCATTCAACGAACTAAATACAAATAGCAATAAATCTCAAAATTCGGCTACAATTCGGCAACGAGTTATACAAGCAAGATCCATTCAAACACTACGTTACCAAAACCATCCAGGCACTTATGCCAATGCGCAAATGAGTAGTAAACAACTACAAGAAATTTGCGTATTAAGTAGTGTTGGTGACGCATTATTAAAGCGGGCCATGGAAAGGCTCAACCTAAGTGCACGCGCTTACGACAGAATTTTAAAAGTGAGTAGAACCATTGCTGATTTGGCTGGCTCTGAAAATATTTTACCCGAGCATTTAGCAGAAGCCATTCAATATAGAAGTTTAGACAGAGCAGGTTGGGCAGGATAAAAAAATACCGCTGCCAATAAAATTAGCAGCGGCATTTAAACGCTTTTATTAAAAGGTTTCGGCTAAAACCAAATCTTTTACTTTGCTTAATAGTATGCGCTCTTGCAACATGCTATCGCGGTAACGTATGGTAACCGTATTGTCTTCTTTTGTTTGGTGATCGATGGTGATACAAAAAGGTGTACCAATCGCATCCATTCTTCTATAACGTTTTCCAATAGCATCTTTCTCTTCGTAAAAACATTTAAAATATGGCTTGCATTCGTTCATCAAATCACGCGCAATTTCTGGCAACCCGTCTTTTTTAGTAAGCGGTAATATGGCCAATTTTACAGGCGCAATTTTTGCTGGAATATGCAATACAACTCGGCTATCGGTAGTACCGTCTTCTTTATTAATGGTTTCTTCTTCGTAAGCATTTGATAAAATCAATAAAAACATCCGGTCTAAACCAATAGATGTTTCCACTACATACGGAACATAGTTTTGATTGATTTCAGTATCAAAATATTGCAATTTCTTTTTGCTAAATAATTGGTGTTGCGTTAAATCGAAATCACTTCTTGAATGAATGCCTTCTACTTCTTTAAATCCAATAGGAAAATTAAATTCAATATCGCAGGCTTCTTTGGCATAGTGCGCCAATTTAACGTGATCGTGGTAACGGTATTTGTCGGCAGAAACACCAAGGCTTAAATGCCATTGCAAACGCGCTTCTTTCCAGTATTGGTACCACTGACCTTCTGTACCAGGTCGAACAAAAAATTGCATTTCCATTTGTTCAAATTCGCGCATACGAAAAATAAACTGACGGGCAACAATTTCGTTTCTAAATGCTTTTCCGGTTTGTGCAATACCAAAAGGAATTTTCATGCGTGCAGTTTTTTGCACGTTTAAAAAATTCACGAATATACCTTGCGCAGTTTCGGGTCTGAGGTAAATAGTATCTGCATCTTCTGCAACAGATCCTAATTGCGTTGAGAACATTAAATTGAATTGACGAATATCTGTCCAATTGCCTGTGCCACTTACTGCACAAACAATTTTAGCATCGGTAATTAATTGACGAAGCGATGCAAAATCATCATTGGCCAATAAAGTATCCATCTGAGCCAATAAGGCTGTTGCTTCTGCCTCTTTTCCTTCGTTATTTAATGCATCGGCTTTTGCTTCAATTAAATGGTCTACCCGATAGCGTTTTTTACTATCGCGGTTATCAATCATTGGATCGCTAAAATTATCTACGTGTCCACTGGCTTTCCAAGTGGTAGGATGCATGAATATTGCCGCATCAATGCCCACAATATTTTCGTGCATTTGCGTCATACTCTTCCACCAATAATCGCGGATATTTTTTTTCAACTCACTTCCATAAGGGCCATAATCGTAAACAGCACTTAGTCCGTCGTAGATTTCGCTGCTTGGAAATACAAAGCCATACTCTTTGGCATGGGATATAATAGATTGGAATAAATTATCTTGTTGTGTGCTCATAATGGTGGCAAAAATAGCATTTTGTACCCTTTGCGGCAAACCA
>JAPLEL010000046.1 GCA_026391415.1 Bacteroidota bacterium | reverse complement strand
TGAATGAAAAGATTGAGCGATTGGTATTTAACAGATTAGTTTATTCTTCTAGGTAAACCCTTTTTACCCGCTGGCTAATTCCGGTTAATATCTCATAAACAATAGTATCTGACCAATCTGCCACTTGTTGTACCGATAAATTTGCTCCAAACACCTCTACTGTATCGCCTTCATTTAAATTAGGAATTCCCGTAACATCAATCATTGTCATATCCATACAAACATTCCCTACAACCAGCGCAAGTTGGCCATTTACATACATGCTAGCCCTGCCATTGCCTAGTCGCCTATCGAATCCATCTGCATAGCCAATACGAACGGTGGCTATTTGACTACTTTGCGAAATCAACCCATTTCTACCATAACCCACTGTTTCGCCAACTTTAACGGTGCGGATTTGGGCAATGGTTGATTTTAAAGTTGCCACCGTTTGCAATTGTAAATCTTTTGCATTGGCACTATCCACTCCGTATAAGCCTATTCCTAGTCGAACCATATTGTATTGTAGGGATGGATACCTGAAAATAGCAGCTGTGTTTGAAATATGTTTGATAAAAGCGTATCCTAATTTTTCTTGTAATTCTTGACAAGCATTTGAAAAACTATTTGCCTGTGCTAAAGTAAAATCATCAAATTCATTTGACTCACTTGCTACCAAATGACTAAAGACCGATATTACTTGCATTGTTTGATGCTGAATTATAGAACTTGCAATATTGGCTACATCGGAAAGCTCAAAACCCAATCGGTTCATACCGGTATTTAGTTTGATATGAATAGGAAAACTATTTACAGCCTGTTTTAACAAGTATTGGTGAAAGGCTTGGTATATAGGAAATGAAAAGATTTCTGGTTCTAAATGAAAGTTTATTAAGTCGTCGAAACTTTGTTCGTCGGGGCTCATGACCATGATGGGTAACCCAATACCAGCTTTGCGCAAAGCAACGCCTTCGTCGGCATAGGCAACAGCTAAATAATTTACTTTATGAAATTCTAAAAGGCGCGCAATTTCTATACTCCCACTTCCATAGCTGAAAGCTTTAACCATAGCCATAACCATAGTAGCAGGTGCTAGTTTTTTTTGATAGGCTTTTAAATTATACACCATTGCCGATAGGTTAATTTCCATTACAGTTTGGTGTTGCTGCTGCGCCAACCATTTGCTAATTCTTTCAAATTCAAACACACGTGCCCCTTTTAATAAAATGTAATCGCGATTAAACCAATGACTCATTGCCTCCTGTAAGAAAATAGCAGTAGTATGAAAAAATAAAATTTCAGCTGCCGCATTTTTTAACAAGGCTTGGTGTTGACTTATTTTTTGACCAATACCTATTAAGCGATGAATTTTTCTTTGTTTTAATTCATTAGCCACTTGCTGATAAATAACTTCATCAGGTATACCTGCTTGTAAAATATCGGAGAGAATAACGGTAGTCTTTTGCGTACCTGCTTGTTGTTGTAAATAAGTTAGCGCCATTGAAAATGACAGTAAATCATTGCTATAACTATCATTAATTAAAAAGCACTGATTAATGCCCGATTTTAATTGCATGCGCATTTCAACAGGCTCAATCAAAAGCATTCTATGTTGAATAGCTTCTTGTGAAATACCTAATACAATCATTACACACCAACAAGTAATAGCATTGTCTATTGAAACACGATCATTAAATGGAATAATAATTGTTTCTGGCAAGCCATTTAATTGCGCAGTTATACTAGTATGGTTTTGTGCTACTGTTTCTTTTGTTATTTGTAAATTGGCTTGATGGTTTCTACTCCAAGTAAATACTACGGAACAGTGTAGTTTTAATAAGTGCTGTTCAGATTCGCTGATACAATCTAATGGAGCAATTACTTGGCTGGCATGTTTAAATAATTTTAATTTTTCAAGCAACTTTTCTTCATTCGACAAAAAACCCTCTCTATGGGCTTCCCCTATATTGGTTAATACGCCTATTGTTGGCTGAATGATTGACTCTAGTGAATCCATTTCATTAACGGTAGATATACCTGCTTCAAAAATGGCAAGATTGTGTTGTTCACTTATTTGCCAAACACTTAAAGGAACGCCTAGTTGAGAGTTATAACTACGTGGGCTTCTAACAATATGATAACTACTATTTAACAACTCAAACAGCCATTCTTTAACAATGGTTTTTCCATTACTGCCAGTGATACCTATAACAGGAAAAATGTTTCCGTCTGGTAATTTCAAAAACGATGCTCTGTGAAATTTGGCGAGGATTTGTAATGCAAGTACAACATTTTCAACCACTAAAAAATTAATTCCAGGAAAGTCTTTTGTATTAAAAGATACCTGTACTACAAAATTCTCTACCCCTTTTTCTATCAAGTCTTTTATGAAATCATGTCCATCATTTCGTGTAGATTTGATGGCAAAAAAAATTGTCTCTTTTGAAAAAACAATTTTTCTACTATCAATAGCCAAATACTTAATACGCCTTGGTATCAATACACTTTCTTTAGCAGAAATAATGGTTGCAATATCTTGTACAGAATAAATCAATATTTAGGCATTGGTTTGTGGATCTTTGTAATTTTCTATCATTCCCTTTTTTTGAAATAAAATCGAATAAAGTATAGACCCCGATAAACATAGTACAATCACTAATAATGAAAAAACAGTTTGTGTAGTTTTGTCAATCCACAAATTTAAATAATGTTCTCCCAACATTTTGGCGCCAATAAAAATCAACACAATGGCAATTCCTTGTTGCAGGTAATCGAATTGGTTTACTGCGCCACGCAATAAAAAGAACAAAGAACGCAAACCTAATACGGCAAAAGTATTAGAGGTATAAATAACTAATTTGTCTTTTGATATACCTAGCACTGCAGGAATTGAATCCAATGCAAAAACCAGGTCGATAGTTGCCAATAGTATTATTACAACAAAAAGTGAAGTGTATAATGGCTTGCCATTTTCTCTAATAAAAAATTTACCGCCTCCGTCATGCGATGTTATTGGTAAATACTTTTTTAACAACCTGTATGTTGTTGATTCATGCGGATCAAATGCTTCTTCTTCGTTTGTAGTAAACATTTTGTACCCGGTATATAACAAAAATAAACCAAACCCATACAATAGCCAGTGGAAGGCTTCTACAAGTGCTACGCCTACTGTAATAAATAAAACTCTAAATACAATGGCCATCATGATGCCAATTAACAAAACCCTAGAGTAATTTTTTTCTTTTACTTTAAAGGAGTTGAAAATTAATATAAACACAAAAATATTATCAATACTCAAACTCCATTCCATTAAATAAGCACTTAGGTATTCTATTGCAGGCTTACTACCCATAGTCATCCACATGAATACAAAAAAAGACATGGCTAATATTACCCAAAAAAAAGTTTGCAGTAAGGCCTGCTTAATAGTAATTGCTGTATTCTTTTTACTGAGTAAACCCAAATCAAAAACTAGTGCTAGCAATAGAACAATGCTAAAAATTAAGTATACAAATTGCTGTGTTTCCATAATCATTTTAAAATAAGAATACCCAACTGTAAATAAAAAAAGTTTTTAAATCCCCTATTTATTTCCTAAAAAAAACTCCCAAATAAATACTACAACCCAAATTGCCTTCTTCTTGCCCACTGAAAAATACTACCCAAAATAACAACCAATAATATAGGCAACCCGATATTAATAATTTGCCATTGCACTCGTTGTTCGGATAGCTTTTTTTTATCCAATAAACGCAATACAAAGTCTTTGTTTCTGCTTTCAAACAGGTTGTTTGTACTCACTAAATAGTCTACGCTATTCAATAAGAACTCTCTATTGGCAAATCTGTAATTTTCTTGCAGCAACATACCCATAGGAACTGGACCCGTTGTTTGGCTTAGATCATTGGTAAAAATATCTGCATCAGCAATTACTATTTGCTTTCCTGAACTTGTTGCTTTACTTAAAAAAGGTTTACCCGTGCTTCGTAAAATTGAATCCGCTAAAACACCACTAATTCTATTGTTAAAAAAAGAATTGAACTTACCTTCTAACAAAACCGCCACTGGCACATAGCTAGATTGAAAACTCCGCATATCTTCTTCGGATTTTACACTGTTTACCGAAACTATTGCTGGTGATGCTAGTCGTCGGCTATTGGTGTCTGAACTTAAAAGAATTGTTTTTTCAATCCCTATTGCTTTTACGGTATCAATACTTGAAGGAAATAAAGGCAATACACGTTCAAGATTTTTTGATATAGGATTGTTTGAATGTGCCGACAAAAAAGGATAATAAGGCCAAGGCACTCTTTGCATTTTAGGACTGCCGTCTCCATTCCTTCCAATAACAATGGGAATTTTAGAACAGTTTAAATCTTGCAGTAAATCTCCATTGATTCTAACGCCATATTTAAACAATAAGTCGTCTAAGTCTAATCCCCTGTCGAATGCGGTATATTCGGCTTGGTTGCGCTTTAAACTGTCTAATTCTGCGTATAATTTATCAATACACCAAATGACTTTGCCGCCATGCATAATGTATTGGTCAATTTTTAATTTATCTTCTTCTGTAAAAACTTTTGTAGGCTTTACTATTAACATGGCATCAATCATAGACGCATCTGGAAATCCTTTTTTTAAATCAAATACCGCTAAGCGATATTGGTTTCTTAAACTTTCGCCTAGGTCATTTACTTTTAAATCAATGGGCTCGCCATTTCCTATAGCATAGGCAATTGTGGGAATATTTTTGCGCGTCAATTGGTCTATGGCATTGGCGAACTTGTATTCTAATAAGGCCTCCGCAGCATTACGCGTGGCTTCAATATCTTCTTGTGGATCTTCGGTTAAAACATTGTATTGTTTGAAAATTTTTCTACTACTTCTTAAATCTACCGCAATTGGTTGTTGATTTTTATAACTAACAAGTGCTGCTGGAATAATTAATTGTTGGGTAGATTTTTCTGATGCAGATGAAACTGATGCGGCTTGTTCAAACACAACTCCAAGCCTAGCCAAACTATCATACAACAATACTTTATTGGAATCGTTGGTGATGGATTCGCCTGGTTTTTGAAAACTAATTTTCAATGTATTACCCCTAGTAATTGATTTAAAATCATTCAACAAGTCTTGTGTTGCTTGGTTGAGTTTTCTATAGTCGGCAGGTAAATCTCCTGTTAAAAAAACAGTAATATTTACAGTACTATCTAATTCAGTTAAAATTTTTTTTGTGGCAGTTGAAACGCTGAAACGCTTTTCGGCAGTAAGGTCTAGCCGATAAGGATAATAGTTCGATGCAATGACTATGCATACAAATAAACCTAAAAGCCCTAGCCATGCAAACTTATGATTGAATAATTTTTTCATGGATACTAATTAGCGCTTCAACAAATTTTGGCGAGTTACAAAAAGAAATAGGCTAATAATGCCAATGAAATAAATAATATCTCTACTATCTAAAACCCCTCTACTAATGCTGCGATAATGAAATTGAATGCCTAACATTTCTATAGTATAATCTATCCCTGATAAAAATGGCAACTTACTAAATGCTTCGAATCCGGTATATAATAAAAAACATAAAAAAGCGCCTGCAATAAAAGCAACTACTGTATTATTGGTTAAACTACTTGCAAAAATGCCAATAGCAGTAAACACGGCTCCTAATAAAAATAAGCCCAAATAACTACCAATTGTTGCGCCCATATCTATGCCGCCCGTAATACTTAATTGTTGAATAGAAACTGCATAAACAATTGAAGGAACCAAGGCGGTAAACACAATAAGCAATGAGCCAAAAAACTTTCCTCGCACAATGGCCGAAGGAGATAGAGGAAGGGTTTTTAATGTTTCAAAACTTCCAGACTTGTATTCGTCTGCAAAGGAGCGCATGGTAATTGTGGGTACTAAAAACAATAATAGCCATGGGGCTAAACTAAAAAATCCACCCAATGAGGCATAGCCAAAATCAAGCAAATTAGTGTCTGGAAAAACAAACAAAAAAAGCCCGTTAAGTAATAGAAAAACCACAATGGCTAGGTAGCCAGTTAAACTACTAAAAAACTGTTGCCATTCTTTTTTACAAATCATCCACATAGGTCAAAACTAAATCTTAATGGGCAATACACCCAGTTCGAGAGTAATTTAAAGAATACTTTATGGAATTTAGCACATTTGGCATCTTATTTAAAACCATTATTATGAAATTAAGAATCCTTTTAATTACATTTTGCTTATTAGGTGTTGGCCTTTTCTCAAAAGCCCAAACCAAACAAACTACTAAACCCTCTGCAAAACCAACCATTGAAAATGGCGCAGATGCAATACCGGTAGTAGTTAGTAGTAAAAGAAAAAAGAAGGCTGCGCCAAAAGTTCAGGTGACTAAGTTCACTCCGCCGATTATTGTAAAGGATGGAGATAAAAAAGCGCCGCCACCTCCCCCACCAACTAAAACACCTCCACCGCCTCCGCCAGCAGCAAGAAAAAATAATTAATAAAGGCGTGGTTTTTAAAAGAACTATTTGTCAAAATAAATTTCAATCATAGAAATTGAAACAACAGACGCAGTATTTCATTAGTTAGCCAAATAGAAAGAGGCTGTATCAAATTAATGATACAGCCTCTTTTAAATATGTTCGCCTCAATTATTATACTGCAAAACTCTCTCCACAACCACAACTTCTACTTGCATTTGGATTGTTGAAATAAAATCCTTTTCCGTTTAATCCATCAGAAAAATCTAGTTCGGTATTTACTAAGTATAAAAAGCTTTTTAAGTCGGTAACAATTTTAACCCCATTGTCTTCAAACACTTGATCCATGGGTTTAATTTCGTTGTCGAAATCTAATTTATAACTCAAGCCAGAACAGCCACCACCAACAACACCTACGCGCAAAAAGTATGAGGCATCGCCGGTTACACCAGCGTCTTCCATTAACTGGACTACTTTCTTTTTTGCTTTTTCACTGACGTAAATACTATTTTCAGTTGCTACTGCTGCCATATTAAATGTCGTTTCCTGACTGATGTTTGCGTTACTAAAATACAAATTTAGTATACTGAATTAGTGGATTCTTTCTTCAAAAACCAATAGTTCCAAACCATTCTTAACGCGGTAATCGTTAATGGCGGCTTTAATAGCATCTTCTGCTAAAACAGAACAGTGAATTTTAACTGGAGGTAAATTTAACTCTTCCACCAAATCCATATTGTCAATTCCAACTGCTTGGTCAACTGTTTTTCCTTTCAACCACTCTGTTGCCAATGACGAAGAAGCAATAGCTGATCCACAACCAAAGGTCTTAAATTTTGCATCGGTAATTACACCAGTTGCATCATCTACTTCAATTTGCAAACGCATTACATCGCCACATTCTGGCGCACCTACTAATCCTGTTCCTACATTTTTTTTGGCTTTATCTAATGTGCCAACGTTTTTGGGATTGCTATAATGATCGATAACTTTATCTGAATATGCCATAGTAATTAATTTTTATTGATAGAAATTTTAAGAATAATTATTTAATCGATTAGTGGTGCGCCCATTCAATTTTGTCCATATCCACCCCTTCTTTAAACATCTCCCATAAAGGACTCATGTCACGAAGCTTTAACACTGTTTCGCTAATTGCTTTAATGGTATAGTCAATTTGTTCTTCTGTAGTAAATCGACCTAAACCAAAACGCAAAGAACTATGTGCTAAGTCATCGCCTAAGCCCAAAGCCTTTAAAACATAACTTGGTTCTAAAGAAGCTGAAGTACAAGCAGAACCCGAAGACAGGGCAATATTTTTATTAAACCCCATCAATAAACCTTCCCCTTCTACATATTTAAAAGAAATATTACTTACATGTGGTAAACGGTGTTCTGGCGTACCGTTTATATACGTTTCTTCTAATTGCATTAATGCATTTTCTAACTTATCACGCAATTTGCTTAATCGTTCTGCATCTGCACCCATTTCTAAACGAGCCAATTCACAAGCTTTACCAAATCCAACAATACCTGGAACGTTTAATGTTCCGCTACGCATACCTCTTTCGTGTCCGCCACCATCCATTTGGGCAGTAACTTTTACACGTGGATTTTTGCGGCGTACATACAATGCACCAATTCCTTTTGGACCATACATTTTATGCGCTGTGAAAGCCATTATATCAATCCCATCACTATTTACGTCTACAGGAATTTTACCTACTGCTTGTACTGCATCTGAAAAGAACAACACACCATGCTTTTTGGCGATGGTGCTAATTTCTTTAACAGGTTGGATCACGCCAATTTCATTATTGGCATACATGATTGCTATTAAAATAGTAGTAGGCTTAACAGCGGCTTCTAATTCTTTTAAATCAACCAAACCATCTGCTCCTACTTCTAAATAAGTCACTTCACCACCAGAACGCTCAATATGCTTACAAGTATCTAACACTGCTTTGTGCTCGGTAGTACAAGTAATAATATGGTTTCCTTTACTAGCATACATTTCATACACGCCTTTAATACCAAGGTTGTCTCCTTCAGTTGCGCCAGAGGTAAAAATGATTTCTTTTGGATCGGCGCCAATTAATTGGGCTACTTGCTCACGAGCATAATCAACTGCTTCTTCTGCTTCCCAACCAAAAGGATGGTTACGACTAGCCGCATTGCCAAAATGTTCGGTAAAATAAGGGATCATGGCTTCCAAAACATGCGGATCCATTGGTGTTGTGGCGTTATTATCTAGGTATATGGGGAACTTCAACATAAAAATTATTGGTTTATCTCACTAATAACGCAAAAGTACTGCAATAGGTTTTATAAATTTGGCTGAGAAAAGCGCGTTACGAGGTTTTTCCTAATATCGTAAAGCAAACAATTTCTACAAAAACGAATGATAAAATTAGAACATATTGGCATTGCGGTAAAAGACATCAACCAATCTATTGCCTTATACGAATCTTTATTAAATACCCCTTGCTATAAAAAAGAAATTGTTGAAAGCGAAGATGTTACCACCGCTTTTTTTCAGAAAGGCGAAACAAAAATAGAATTGTTAGCGAATACTAATACGGGTGGCGTGATAGAAAAATTCATTGAAAAAAAAGGAGAAGGGATTCACCATTTGGCATTTGCTGTATCAGATATTTTAGCAGAAATGGCTAGATTGAGTAGTGCAGGATTTGTGCTTTTACAAGACCAACCAAAAAAAGGAGCCGACAATAAATTGGTTTGTTTTTTACATCCAAAATCTACCAACGGGGTTTTGATAGAATTGTGTCAAGAAATAATTGACTAAACTATTTGTTACAGGTAAAAAATAAAATAGCCAATATTCCTACCAAAAACAAACTGATAAAAAGGGTTAATTTTTTTTTGACTTGAAAATTGAATTGATCGTTATCCATTACAATCCTAATTTTTCAACAGCTACTTGTGCAGCAATTTGACTAGCGTCTTTTTTGTTGTAGGCTTTTCCAAATGAAAGCACTTCTCCGTCGAGAACTGCATTGATGGTAAATAGTCGCCTACTACCTTCCATTTTTTCTTGGGCTAATTCAAAGGCCAATATTTTTCCATTCTTATTCGCCCATCCAATTAATTTATTTTTTAGGTTGATGTCTATAAGTTCTAAGTCGTCTACAAACATGTGAGGAATAACAATTTGTTTAAGTACCCAGTCACTAGCTTTGGGATATCCTTTGTCTAAATAAACCGCTCCCACTAAGGCTTCTAGCGTATTACCAAAAATCTGGCTACCCTTTAAAGAATTATCGAATTTGTTGTAAAAAGTTAGTTTTTTTAAGCCCATTTTTAAGGCAATATCATTGAGCTGTTGACGATTAACCATCTTACTGCGCATCTCCGTTAAAAAACCTTCGCCTTTATAAGGATAACGTTTAAATAAATAATCAGCTACAATGGCACTTAAAACAGCATCGCCCAAATATTCTAATCGCTCATTGTTTTCGTCGGCGGTTTCTTTTACGGAACGATGACTCAATGCAGTTCGATATAATAAGGCATTACCAGGCTTGATACCTAATACATTTTTCAACTGCTTGTTGAAAATAGCGTCTGGAGATTTCTTGATTAGTTGTTTGAAAAATTGCACGAGCTTAAGCTACGTATTTTTTTACAATCACACATGCATTGTGTCCACCAAATCCAAAAGTGTTACTCAATGCTGCACGAACAGTTCTTTTCTGTGCATGGTTAAAAGTAAAATTCAATTTTGGATCTAAGGCTGGATCGTCTGTAAAGTGATTAATCGTAGGAGGAATAATATCGTAAATAACACTTTGAATACAAGCAATTGCTTCAATAACTCCAGCAGCTCCCAAACAATGACCTGTCATTGATTTTGTTGCACTGATATTAAGGTTATAAGCATGTTCACCAAAAACTTCTGTGATTGCTTTTGCTTCTGCGCCATCACCTAATGGAGTAGAGGTTCCATGGGTATTAATATAGTCTATTTCGTCTGGCTGCATGTCTGCATCTTTTAAAGCAGCAAACATAACATTGCGTGCGCCCAATCCTTCGGGATGAGGAGCCGTTAAATGGTAAGCATCTGCTGTTGCACCACCTCCCGCTAATTCGCAATAAATTTTTGCGCCGCGTTTGATGGCGTGTTCGTATTCTTCTAAAACTACCACGCCTGCTGCTTCTCCCATAATAAAACCATCACGGTCTTTATCATAAGGTCTGCTGGCCGTTTTTGGATCGTCGTTACGTTCGCTCATTGCTTTCATGGCATTAAATCCGCCAACACCAGCTTCGCTGATAACGGCTTCTGATCCACCACTTAAAACAATATCGGCTTTTCCTAAACGAATGGTGTCGGCAGCAGCAATCATGCCATTGGTACTAGATGCACAAGCACTAACCACCGCATAATTAGGACCACGAAAACCATGACGCATAGAAATTTGTCCGGCAGCAATATCCAAAATCATTTTAGGAATAAAGAATGGATTGAATCTTGGCGTTCCATCTCCTTTTACAAAATTGGTTACTTCTTCTTGAAAAGTAATTAATCCACCAATGCCACTAGCAAAGATTACGCCTACTCTGTCTACGTTAACATTGTTTCTGTTAATACCCGCATCAACAACAGCCATGTCGCTAGCAACAAGGGCCAATTGTGCAAATCGGTCTAATTTTCGAGCTTCTTTCTTTTCCATGAAATTGGTAGGATCGAAACCTTTCACTTCACACGCAAAACGTGTTTTAAATTTTGACGCATCAAATAAAGTAATAGCATCAGCACCAGAAACACCTTTTAATAAATTAGACCAATAATCTTCTAAATTATTACCCAAAGGGTTGATGGTTCCAATACCAGTAACTACTACTCGCTTAAGTTGCATGTTAAAAACTTATGTGAAGTGATAATTCGCTTTTCTTGACCAAAAGCCAAGAAAAGCGAATTAAATTATTCCTATTGAAGGCATATGTTACTTTGCGTGCTCTTCTAAATAAGCTACAGCTTGGCCAACAGTTGTGATGGTTTCAGCCTGCTCATCAGGGATAGAGATGTTAAATTCTTTCTCGAATTCCATAATTAGCTCTACAGTATCCAAAGAATCTGCGCCTAAATCATTGGTAAAAGAAGCCTCATTAGTTACTTCTGCTTCTTCTACACCTAACTTGTCAACTATAATTTTCTTTACTCTTGTTGCGATGTCTGACATTATAAAAGTTTTTGTTACAGGCGCAAAAATATACTTTTTACCAAATAAGCAATCTTTTATACCATTTTTGTTTTTATTTATTAAAAACTAACATTTATTAGTTAATTGATAATTTTGAGTTTTTTGATTAAAAAATCATTCCTATCTTGTACATCTTAGAAATGCCTATGCCTTTACAAATCATTGATCACGGCTCAATACAGCATCGTCAGATGGTGGAATTACGTTTACAAATGTTGCGCAAACCTTTGGGATTAACCTTTTCAAAAGAGGATTTAGAAGCCGAAAAAAAAGATATTTTAATTGGCTTTTTTGACGACGGAAGTCTTGAAGGTTGTTGTATTTTAACAAAAACCGACGAAAAAACGGTTCAATTAAGACAAATGGCAGTCCTCTCTGGTTTGCAAGGGAAGGGTATTGGCAGGGTTTTAATGAGCTTTGCCGAAAATCTTTCAAGAGATAGAGGCTACAAACGCTTAACCATGCATGCAAGGGAAACAGCACTTGGTTTCTACGAGAAATTAGGATATACCGTAAGTGGTCCTGAGTTTTTAGAAGTGACTATCCCCCATTTTGAAATGGAAAAGGAGTTATAACCACATATACATTCAATTTTTAATAGAGAATCACCTTAAAATAGCATTTAAATGCTATTTTTTTATGTTTCGATTGAGCAATCCACGGAGTTCGTGTTGCAATTCTGTACTGATATTTTCTTTAGGAACTAGAAAAAAAGATTTTGTATCAAAGTATAAATGAAAGAAATGTGGACTTTCAAAAAAATTAGTGAATTTACGCCAATCCCAAACTACTTCTCCACGCTCTGTTTCAATAATCACGGCTGTTTCATTCAAATTCATAATAAATTGATCTTGAAACGTAGCTGATTTTTTATAAATAGAATTCGGTAAAAAATACCAGAAAGCCGCCATTAAAAACATCCAAACCATAGACCCTAATAAAAAAGGTTCAGGCCTAATTTTTTTAGAATAAAAAAGAAAAGCTGCTACAATGGCAAATACATTTACTAGCACCAACATCAGTCGAATTTCAGCGCGTTGCACAAAATGATACCTTAAGGCCTGAATTACTTTTGCTTTATTGTATGAAAAACTTAATTGCATATTGGTAAAACAAATGATGCTATTTGAAATAAACGCTTATTTTATTTCTTGGAAAGCCTGCATACTAGCTGTGATTTCTTTTTCAGAGAGTCTTGTATTATCAGCAGCAATAATTATGCGATATTTAAAACTGATCGATTTGCCTTTTTCTAATTTCAAATTGAGTGTTTCTTTTCCATTCGAAAACACTTTTTGACCTAAAGGATTTGCAGCAAACAAACCATAATTACGCGCATGCCAATAAGTAGGATAACCAGGGTTTTGCGGATGATCAATAATAGCAATACTAATAGTGTCTTTACCCATCTTTCCGTATAACATGCACCAAGTACCTCTAGTACCCCAAGCTTTGTCGCCAGAGGCGCCCATACTAGTAATATAGTTGCCTGTAGTTGAGCTGTCTTTATTTGCTTTTACAGTTGTAACTATTCCTTTATCATCTTTATATTGCTTGGTAACCGCAATAGGTAATTCTAATTCATGGGCAACGCGTAATCCCAAAAATCCATCTTTCACATCTGCAAATTGCACGTCTTCCACAGCTGTAAAAACAGTGATACGATCAATGATACGTTGGTTTTTTGCAACAGAAATATGAAAGCTAGTTTTCTCTTGCATTAATACCTGTTTACTTTGGTTATGCCAGTCTGCTTCGTAACTTAATAAGCCGTCTTTTCCGCTTTTTGTTTCGGTTATTTTGCGCGTGCGAATCCAACCATACTTCACTTTGTTTTCTGGCGTAATTGCATACGAATTATTCCAGAAATCAAGCCCATTAACACTTTCGTAGTTCATCCACAAGCCTATATGGTGGGGATGATCAGTAGCATCATTGGCACGAGGTGCTAGCGGAAACCCTCTTGTAATTGTTGTGCCATTCGAAGCAATAATGGGATACAAAAAAGGTTTTTCTAAACTATCTGGATAGCAAAATTCTGTAAATAATTTACCGCCAATATTGATGGTTACTTTTTGTTTTGACGCATCATTTTTAATTGAAATACTATTAGAAGATTGCGCGTGCAATAACTGAATAGCTGAAACAATTAAAACGGTAATTATTATTTTTTTCATCCAACAAGTATTAATTTTTTTAAGATGCAAGTTTTCAATTAAAGTCTAACCTGCTTTTCTTTTGGTACTAATAATTTCATAACACTCCATGCAATTAAATACGCTACTGCGCAAAAAGCAAACATGATGCTGTATGAGGTAGACATCGATGCAAGAACAAGCTTTTTTTGTAAGGTTAAAAACTCTGCAAATTGTGCAGGGTTAATATGCTGTAATTGCGCTTGAACATCTTTAGATAAATTAAAGATTTCTTTTTTGGTAACATCAATTGCATCGCCATGTTTGTCTACCAATTTCAATAATTTAGCTTGCTCTAAATAGCCGCCAAGCCCTTTAGATACTGCTTGATCCCAAGACTGGCGAATACCTGCTAATTTATAGCTATCAAACATCCAACCACCCACTTTAGAAATGATAACACCTCCAAAGCCACCGGCCATTCCACCAATACCAATAACCGATGCAATTGATTTTTTAGGGAACATGTCGGAAACGGTGGTGAAAATATTGGCAGACCAAGCTTGGTGTGCTGAAGTACCAACGCCTATTAGTAATACAGGTACCCAGAAACTATATATACCAAATGGTTGAGCAGCTAACACCACCAAAGGAATCACAGCAATTATTAACATTGCCTTCATTCTAGCATCATAATGCTTGTAACCCTTGTTTACAAAATATGTAGGAAAATAACCGCCACCAACACTTCCAATCATAGTCATAGTATATAGAATAGCCAACGGCCACATTACAGCAGTGCCTTCCATGGCATATTGGTCTTTTAAATAACCTGGTAACCAAAACAAGTAGAACCACCATACGCCATCTGTTAAAAATTTACCTAGTATAAATGCCCATGTTTGATTATATCCTAACAGCGTTGACCAAGGTGTTCTTACTAAAGATTTTTCGTTTTCAGTTTCTTCTTCTACTTTGTCACTATTAATATAGGCGAGCTCCTGTGGTGTTAATCTTTTTTGTTTGGTAGGTATTTCATAAAAAATAAACCAAAATATTAACCATAAAAAACCAATGGCCCCAATAATAATAAACGCAGATTCCCATCCCCAATTTTTTGCAATCCAAGGAACAGATAATGGCGCTAATACCGCTCCAATATTTGCGCCGGAATTAAAAATCCCTGTTGCAAAAGACCTTTCCTTTTTAGGGAAGTATTCTGCGGTGGCTTTGATTGCTGCAGGAAAATTCCCTGCCTCGCCAAAACCTAATAATGCACGAGAAATCATAAAACCAAGTATCGATACTGGAACAGCTGTGATGCCTACTAGGCCTAATACTGCAGCAACACCAGTTCCTACAGGAACTGAGTATGCATGTATAATAGCACCTAACGACCACACAATAATTGCCCAAGCATATCCATTTTTTGTTCCTAATTTATCTACAATTCTTCCAGCAAAAAGCATAGAAACAGCATAAACAAATTGAAATACCGATGCAATATTTGCATAGTCGGAATTTGTCCAGTTAAACTCCGTTTCAAGGGTAGTTTTTAATAAACTTAAAACCTGTCTGTCTAAATAATTTACTGTTGTAGCAAAAAATAGTAGGGCACAAACGGTCCAACGATATTTACCAATTTTCTCTGTTAACATGTTTATTGTTTAATTGATTGTATGATAGCTAATGCTTCAATAGTTGCTTTTGTAATTTGTGCGTAGTCTTTTGATTCTAATAATTGTTTGGTAATTAGTTTGCTGCCCATACCTACTGCGCAAACACCAGCTTTGTACCATCCTGCAATATTGTCTTTGTCAAGTTCAACACCACCTGTTGGCATAAACAATAAATTGGGGAAAATTTCTTTAATAGCAGATAAGAAACCTGGGCCTAGAATATTTCCCGGGAAAAGTTTAATCATTTTAGCACCCAAAGTTTCTGCTTTGATGATTTCTGAAGGGGTCATACAGCCAGGAACCCATAACATATTGTTTTTATCTGCTACTGCTGCAACTGATTCCACCAAACCCGGACATATAATATAATCTGTACCTGCATCTATAAATGTTTGTGCCATTTCACCATTTTTGATGGTGCCAATTCCCAAATACATACCTTTTAACTCCGTATCACACAATTTGCGCATTTCTTTAAAATTCTGCAAAGCAGCCTCTCCGCGGTTGGTATACTCAACAGCACGAATGCCTGCAGCATACAATGCTTTCAACACTTCCATGCTCACTGTAGGGTCTTTATAAAAATACAAAGGCAATATGCCTTGTTGCGGAATTAACTCAAGAATTGCTGCTTTCTTTTCCATATTTTTTTTTTAGTGAGCAATGTTATTTTAAATGGATAAATATAAATCAATTAATTACGCAATCGTTTGCGTATTTAATTGGATAAAAATACTATAAATTCTTTTCAAACCCCTAATTATTAAGCACCTTTGCGCGGGGGGCTCTGAAGATAATTAATTATTAATTTACCCGATCTTTTTATCAAAAAAACACCTAGTATCATGCCTAAAAAAGTTGTAACACTCGGAGAGATCATGCTTCGCCTTTCTACTCCTGGATTCGACAGATTTGTACAAAGCGACAGTTTTAATGTAACATACGGTGGTGGTGAAGCCAATGTAGCAGTAGCATTATCTAATTATGGATTGAATGGCGTATTTGTTACCAAAGTTCCTAATAATGCTATTGGTCAATCTGCTATCAATCATATTCGCCGTTTTGGTGTTGACACGCAGTTCATTGTTCGTGGTGGCGACCGCTTAGGTATTTATTTTTTAGAGACTGGCGCATCAATGCGTGCTTCTCAAGTAATTTATGATCGTGCAGGCGCATCTATTGCAGATGTTGATATTAGTGAATTTGATTTTGACAAAATTTTAGAAGGTGCTTCTTGGTTCCACACAACAGGTATTACACCTGCATTGAGTGACAAAGCTGCGGCTTTAACTGAAGCAGCTTTAAAAGCTGCAAAAGCAAAAGGCATTACTACTAGTATTGATTTGAACTACCGTAAAAAATTATGGAGTAAAGAAAAAGCTAGAGAAGTAATGACGCGCCTTTGTCAATACGTTGATGTTTGTATTGGTAATGAAGAAGACGCTGATACTACTTTAGGATTTACTTCTGAAGGAACCGATGTTACCAAAGGCGAATTAAACCTTGATGGTTACAAAAGTGTTTTCCAACAAATGAAAGCAAAATTTGGATTTAAATATATTGCTTCTACATTACGCGAAAGCCATAGTGCTTCTGATAATGGATGGAGCGCATTGGTGTACGATGGAACTGAATTCTATCATACCAAACAATATGAAGTACGTATTGTTGACCGTGTAGGAAGTGGTGATTCATTTGCAAGTGGATTTATTTATGGATTAGTAAGTGGCATGCCAATGCCTGAAGCAGCTGAGTTTGGTGTTGCTGCGTCTGCACTTAAACATACTATTCCAGGCGATTTAAACCATGCTACCATAACAGAAGTAAAAGAATTAATGAAGGGTGATGGTAGTGGACGTGTTCAACGCTAATCATTTTAATAATTATATTTTTAAATACTTTTTTATGATTGTAGATAGTTTACAAAACACTTCAAAATACGCATCATTACATCCCTCATTTGCCAAAGCATTTGCTTTTATAGCAAGCACTGATTTGGCTGCTTTGGAGGTAGGAAAATTTGATATTGATGGCGCTAACATTCGTGGCATTGTTTCAGACAAAAATGGAACGACTGCCGCAGAAAGCACCGCAAAATTCGAATGTCATAATGCACATATTGATATTCAAGTTTGCATTAGCGGAAAAGAAACCATCGGCTGGAAACCTCGTGGAACCTGCGTTGCACAAAGGGGCGAATACAATCCTGAAAAAGATGTGTTGTTTTATGAAGATGCACCTGATATGTTTTTTGGACTAACAGATGCACAGTTTGCTATCTTTTATCCTGAAGATGTGCATGCCCCTATGATTGGTGATGCTGCAATTAAAAAATTAGTGATTAAAGTGAAAATCTAAACCAATTTTTTTCAAATAAATTCAATAAAAAAAACCTGTAAAATTTTACAGGTTTTTTTATGCTATTATTATACGTTTAATTTTATCTTCCCATCCATCCGCCATCAACAGTAAGTATGGTTCC
>JAPLEL010000063.1 GCA_026391415.1 Bacteroidota bacterium | reverse complement strand
TCTTCTGGCTTATTTAGTGTGCTTTTAAATTCGGCATCTTCAATTAATGTAATGGCTACATCATAGCCCTCTTTAGCATCAGCTTCAGTTGCATCAGCCGCTTTCCAAAACTCAAAGAGCACGGCAAAGTCTTCCACGGCAGATGCTACCTGGTTGTACATTTTTAACCAATACTCATTTACTTTAATTTCTTTCACAATAGCAGTGGCTCTTTGGTTATCATCCCAAAAACCTGGTGAAAGTGACAATTGGCGATCTGTATCTACCTTATATGTGCGGTTCTCAACGTCAAAGAAACCTCCTCAAGACAACTACACGGTCTCTCATATATTTAATTTGCTCTTGTGTCATAGGCAACAAAAATAAGGCAATGCCCGAAGGATTGCCAAACTTGTTTTGAATAGAAAGTTTTGTGGGATAAAAACAACTACAAACCTCGTAAGCCGGATTCTGTTTCTAAACTATCATTTATCTAGCCCTGCAATTACTTACAGGATCTTGCTGCCTACCCTGGAACTCAAGCGAGCCGCCTTCAAACGTTCCTATACATGGCATTACAGCACCCAAGGTTTACCCGCCCTATAAGTTACCTTATAAAGCCGTGCGCTTTTACCGCACATTTTCACCTTTTCCATAATTGCTTATGGTAGTTATTTTCTGTGGCACTATCTCTCTCCCACTTTCGTGAGAGGCCGGCTATTAACCGGTGGGTTGCCCTATGCTGTCCGGACTTTCCTCCCAACCTAAGTTGAGCGATAGCTCGGGTTTGTAGTCGTTACAAATGTAGTGAATCAATATTGAAAGAAAATTTCGGTGGCGCCGTAACCAAATCGGGGATCGTATTGGTTGATGAAATTTTTCACTTCGCGTTTGCTTTTGAGTAACTCGTGAATTTCATCTTTTAACTTTCCACTACCCACACCATGAATAATAATAATGGATGATTGGTAGTGCGCAGTTGCTGCATCAAAACATTTTTCAAATTCATTTAACTGAATAGTAAGTATTTCAAAATTGCTTAAGTGCTTCCAGTCGTTCGATAATTTTTCTATATGCAAATCAACAACAGACCTTGCAGGAGGTAAGTGCTGACGGCCTTTTGAGGCATCGTATATTTTAAATCCCCTAGCAGCAAGTGCATTTAATTCAAATGTATCTTCTGCAATTTTATCGGGATAGTTTTCAAATAACAAATACGGAACAGTTGGTAGATTGGCATCTTTTAGTGCTTCAATTTTCTGAAACAACTGTTTGGGTTTTATTTTAAGTGAAGTTTCAAAATGAGGCGCTTTGTTTTTTATGGGCGTTGACAATGAAAAATCAATATGAAAACTGAGGCTATCATTTACTGCTGCAAAATCTATATCGTGTAAATAAAAATCATGGAATGGTTGAATTTCCGACACCAATTGGAAATTCGTTATGCCCAAAAATTGTTGTTGATAGGTAAACTGATAAGCCGTTTTGGTATGATTAATTAACCAAACTTTTAATAGTTCAACCACTTCATCATTAAAATCATCAATGGCAAATTTGGGCAACAAATGCAACCAAATACCGTCTTCAATTTTAACTTTACTAGCTACTGGTTTTTCTTTGGAAACCTGGTCAATAAAGGTTTTGGCAAGTGCTTTTTTTTCTTCGGCTTTTTTTTCTGTAAACCTTTTAAAATAGGGGAAATCAATTTGATCCATATATGCTGGAAACTTCACACCCCTCACTTCAATTAACACCATTTGGTCGTTGATAATTTCAATCACTTTCCCTTCTTCATTACTCAACAAAACCAGTATATCGTCGCCAACTTGGTACTTCATTATTTTATCAATTAATTATACAGCCAATTTGCTTTTTCTTCGTCCATAAAGTAAATAAATAGACAAGCCCAAAGCCATCCATACAAAAAACACCATCCAACTTTTTCCAGGAATTTCAATCATCAAATACATACAACACAAAACCCCACAAA
Organism: Bacteroidota bacterium; assembly: GCA_026391415.1. GTDB lineage: Bacteria > Bacteroidota > Bacteroidia > Chitinophagales > Chitinophagaceae > Sediminibacterium. The sequence continues at coordinate 4,910 of JAPLEL010000063.1, read as the reverse complement.
CAGGTATTAAAGAATGGTTTTTTATAAAACTAAATACTGCTGTAATGATTGCTGCTGCCATAAAAATCAAAAACAATACTTCTTTGTAATCAATATTAGACAAGCCTTGTATATCAGTTAGAATCCGTTCTCTAAACAGTAAAGCAAAAATAGCTACAATACCCGGCACAATCCATTTTCCATTAATATAAGGCAGTTGAAATTTTCCTTGCTCTTTGGCTAGTCTTGGCAATACCAATACACCGCCACAAACCAATACAAATGCAAACAAGGTGCCAATACTAGTTAAGTCGGTCATTAATTTATCGTCTACAATTAGCACCGGAATACCTACTAGTAAACCTGTCATTACTGTTGCAAAACCAGGTGTTTGATAGCGCTTACTTAATTTACTAAATCTCTTTGGCAACAACCCATCTCTACTCATACTCATCCAAATTCTTGGCTGCCCAATTTGAAAAACCAATAACACACTTGTAGAGGCAACCACCGCACTAACAGAAATAATAAATCCTATTTTTTGCATATGAATTTTATCAAACACAAAAGCTAGTGGATCGGCAACTCCTTCAAATTCTTTAAAGTTTACCATACCAGTAATTACGAGTGTAGTAATTACATAAATGATGGTGCAAATTAATAATGAATACATCATCCCTCTTGGTAAATCTCTTTTAGGATTAGCGCATTCTTCTGCAGTGGTTGATATAGCATCAAAACCAATATAGGCAAAGAACACAGAGGATACGCCTTTTAATACACCCGTCATGCCATTGGGTAAAAACGGCGTCCAATTAGCAGTAGTTCCTTCCGAAAAAATATACCAAAACCCAATAATGGCAATAAAAAACAAGACCACAATTTTTAAACCCACCATAAAGTTTGCACTCTTTTTACTTTCGCTAATACCTACATAAGCAAGGATGGTAATTAGACCTACAATAATAAAAGCGGGTAAATTAATAATGAATTTTACGCCAAATATTTCTGGTGCATTTGTATAAATTAAATTAGTTACAGATTTGCCATTTGTAATAGCATCTTCATAAGCCATCGCTGCAGTTTGATGACCAATAGATAACCAATCGGGTAATTCAATATGAACCGCTTTTAATAAATTATTAAAGTACGCACTCCAAGAAATAGCTACCACTACATTACCAATAGCGTACTCTAGAATGAGCGCCCAACCTATAATCCACGCAATCACTTCGCCAAAACTTACATAAGAATAGGTATATGCACTACCAGAAACAGGTACTCTTGATGCAAACTCTGCGTAACACAATGCAGTAAATCCGCAGGTTACAGCCGTAATTAAAAATAAAAAGATAACACCTGGTCCGCCATTAAATGCGGCAGAACCTATCGTAGAAAAAATACCTGCGCCAATAACCGCCGCAACACCCATTAAAGTAAGGTCTTTAACGCGCAATACTTTTTTCATGTTTCCATGTCCGTCTAACAAACCAGCGTCATAATCTTTTTGAATATTTTCGAGTGATTTTTTTCTGAATAAGGAATGAAACATGCAGCTTTATTTTAGTTCACTTAAATTAGTAGATATTATTGATAATACAAGTGCATTATCCTTAAAGTATTAATAGTCTCGTTGAATTAAAAATCCAGCAAGTTCAATTAGTGGTTGTTTGCGCGAAGACACTACCGCAATATCTTCTAAATGTTGCAAGGCTGTTTGTAAATATTTTTCTTTTAGCGAATTGGCCCAAGCATCTACATTACAAGCTTTAAACAATTCCAAAACCTCCGCTACTTTATTCGGCGCATTTTCTTGCATCAAATTTTGTAAGCGAATTTTTTGTTCAGGTGTTGCTACTTCTAAGGCATGTAGCAGTAAAAATGTTTTTTTGTTTTGTTTAATATCTCCGCCTACTTCTTTGCCAAATTTTTCAGGATCTCCAAAGGCATCTAAATAGTCGTCTTGAATTTGAAACGCAATACCCAAGTTTTTTCCGAACGCATATAAATGGTCTCTATTATGCGCACTTGCACCGCCTAAAATAGCTCCAAGTTCTAAACTAGCAGCAAGCAATACCGAAGTTTTCAAGCCAATCATTTCAATGTATTCTTCTAAAGAAACGACTGCTTGTTTTTCAAAATCCATGTCTAATTGCTGGCCTTCACATACTTGCTTAGCGGTTACATTAAACAGTTGTAGTATAGAATGAATATTTGCAGCATTAATTTTATTCAGGTATTCATAAGACTGAATCATCATTACATCGCCGGTTAGCAATGCCGTGCTTTCGCCGTATTTTTTGTGTACTGTTTCCATACCGCGTCTTAATGAGGCAGCATCCATAATATCGTCGTGAATTAAAGTAAAATTGTGAAAGAGTTCTATGGCAGTTGCTACATGATAGGCATCGGGATGAATAGCATCAAAGAGTTCGTTGCCCATTAAACACATTACAGGTCTAATGCGTTTACCACCTAAGCCTAAGAAGTATTCGCCTGGATCATATAAACTAGCAGGAGAAGCCGGAAAATGTCTTCCAGCAAAATGTTCAGAAAAGGAGCTGATTAATTCTTTAAATGTATGCATACTACAAACCTAAATACATTATCAATAAATTCAAACTAAAATTGCCAGCTTTAAAAGACTATTAAGGTAAATCAGTCAGTTGAAAAAGGGTGTCAACAAAAGCATCCTTGTCAAATAAAATCAGGTCTTCAATTTTTTCGCCTACCCCAATATATTTTACCGGAATTTTAAATTGATTCGCAATAGCCAATACCACGCCACCTTTGGCAGTGCCGTCTAATTTGGTTATCGACAAAGCAGTTACTTCTGTGGCTGCTGTAAACTGTTTTGCTTGTTCCACAGCATTTTGACCGGTAGATCCATCCAGTACCAACATTACTTCGTGTGGCGCATCTGGAATTATTTTTTGAATCACTCTTTTAATCTTGCTCAATTCTTCCATTAAATAGAGCTTATTGTGTAATCTACCTGCTGTATCAATCAACACTACATCTGCCTCACGTGCAACGGCACTGGCAACAGTATCGTATGCTACTGCGCTTGGGTCAGACCCCATGGCTTGTTTAACAATTGGCACACCTACACGCTCACTCCAAATTGTCAATTGGTCTACTGCTGCAGCTCTAAAAGTATCTGCAGCGCCCAATACCACACTCATACCAGCAGCTTTGTAATGATGGGCTAATTTTCCAATGGTGGTCGTTTTACCAACGCCATTTACGCCTACTACTAAAATAACATAAGGTTTCTTCCCTTCTGGAATCGTAAAGCTTTTGTAGGATTGTTCTGGTGCGTCTACCAAAACCGCTTTAATTTCTTCTTTTAAAATGGTACTAAGTTCGGCAGCATTTAAGTATTTGTCGGCCTTGGCCCTTTTTTCAATTCTTTCAATGATTTGAATAGTTGTTTCAATGCCTACATCTGCACCCACCAATGCCTCTTCTAAATCGTCTAAAACAGATTCATCAATGGTTGTTTTACCCGCAATAGCTTTGGTTATTTTAGCCAGAAACCCTTCCTTGGTTTTTTGCAAACCCAGGTCAAGACTTTCTTTTTCTTTTTTACCAAATAACTTTCCTAAGAAACTCATGATGACTATTTTAAATACCGAACTTGAATTTAATCAATTCTTACTAAACTCTTACGCCTAGTAAATAAATACAAAAAGCTTTCCCGGTAAAAGGGAAAGCTTTTTAATAAATTAGTGTTAACCAATTATTTCTCAGATAAGAAATCTTTGACTTTATCCTTGTGTATAATAGCTTCCTTGAAAGTATATGCACCAGATTTAGGGCTTCTTACGGCCTTAATCACTTTAGTCCAGTTTTTTGCCTCGGCAGAAGCCTTAGCATCTTTAATTTTAGCGTTTTTTGAAGCTGCTTTTGCCATGACTATTTAATTTCTTTATGAACGGTTACTTTTTTAAGAATTGGGTTATACTTTTTCAACTCAATACGCTCAGGCGTATTTTTCTTATTCTTTTTTGTGATATAACGGCTTGTTCCCGCCATTCCACTGGTTTTGTGCTCTGTACATTCCAGGATTACCTGAACCCTGTTACCTTTCTTTGCCATTGTATTAGGTAGTTTTCTTTGTTAATAGTTAGATTGAATCTGTTAGTAGAATCTTCAATTAGATTTTAGTTCCTTTCAATCTTAATTCTTTAATTACGGTTGATAAACCATTTTTGTTAATCGTTCTCAAAGCATCAGTAGATACTTTAAGTGATACCCAACGGTCTTCTTCTGCAAAAAAGAAACGCTTTGTTTGTAAATTAGGCAAAAAACGACGTTTGGTTTTAATGTTTGAGTGAGAAACACTATTACCTGTTTGTGGTTTTTTACCTGTAACCTGACATACTCTTGCCATGACTCTGTTTTTTTCGGACGGCAAAGGTAGGGAAAAGCTGCAAAATACCAATACCAAAATCCCTTTTTTTAAATAATTTATACACAAAACGGGGGAAACCATTGATGGCGCCCATTCTAGTGCTCGTTTTCCGCATTTTAGAACCGCAAACTTAGGCCTAATTAATGGGATTGGCCCATCAATTAACCAATTCCTTGCACTAACTATACAATTGTTCTCTTAATTCCTTCACCCTAGCGTCTTCCATGTACTCGTCAAAAGTCATTAATCGATCAATGATGCCTTTTGGCGTTAGCTCTATAATTCTATTGGCTACGGTTTGTATGAACGTGTGGTCATGAGAAGTGATCATTACAACCCCCGAAAAAGTTTGGCATCCTTCATTAAAGCTCTGAATACTTTCTAGGTCGAGGTGATTGGTAGGTTGGTCTAAAATTACCACATTCGGATTCTGTAACATCATCCTACTTACCATACAACGCACTTTTTCTCCCCCACTCAATACATTGGTTTTCTTTGAAATATCGTCGCCACT
>JAPLEL010000032.1 GCA_026391415.1 Bacteroidota bacterium | reverse complement strand
TCCTTTGAGTCAAACAAAATATGGCTATCACCAAGACGGATCTGCACAAACATTAGAATATGCGTACCAAGATTTTGCACTTGCTCAAATGGCAAAATCATTGGGCAAAACAGATGATTATAATTTGTTCAGCAAACGCGCATTGAATTATAAAAATGTTTTTAATAAAGAAATTGGTTGGATGTGGACCAAAGACAGAACTGGAAAATGGAATCAGCCAATAGATATTTTACAATACGAACATGGTTTTGTAGAAGGCAATGCGGCACAATACACTTGGTTTGTTCCGCACGATGTAAAAGGATTGATTGACATGATGGGTGGAAACGAAGTATTTACAAATAAACTCAATGATGTTTTTGAGAAAGCAAGGACCAATGGATTTGTTTCTGGTAAATCAGAAAACCCAGTTGACAAAGAATTATTAAGAAGGGTGTATATTAATTACGGAAATCAGCCTTGTATGGAAACCCCTTTCTTGTTTAACTATGCAGGAAAACCTTGGCTTACACAATATTGGACGCGTCAATTAATTGATTCGGTATATAGTGGTATTTCTCCTCAAAAAGGGTATAGTGGAGATGAAGACCAAGGTTTAATGGGATCACTTTCTGCCTTACTTAAAATGGGATTATTTTCTACAAATGGGGGCACATCAGAAAAACCATATTATGAAATTACAAGCCCAATTTTCAATAAAATCACCATCAAGTTAAATGCAAAATATTATCCAGGTAAACAGTTTGTAATTGAAACAAAAAACAATTCTGCAAAAAATTGTTATATACAATCTGCCAATTTAAATGGGTCAGTTTTAAACCAGCCATGGATGTTACACGAGCAATTAATTAAAGGTGGAAAATTATTGTTAGAAATGGGTGAAAAGCCAAATACAGCATGGGGTTCAAATCCAAAGATGGCTCCGCCTTCCATGTCTAATAATAATTAATAACACGCGTGCTTTTTTGTTAATACAAAGAAATGAATGATGAATACGAAGAAAGTTTCAATGAAGGATATTGCTAAAGAGTTGAATATATCAATTACTACAGTCTCTTTTGTAATAAATGGAAAAAGTGAGCAGAAAGGAATCAGCTTAGCTACTTCAAATAAAGTACGTGAGTTGATTAAGAAACGTGGGTTTAATCCGAATAGTGCAGCAAGAATGCTAAGAACTGGAAAATCAAAAACCATTGGTTTAATAGTAGAAGATATTGGCAACTATTTCTTTGGAAATATTGCTAAAATAATAGAAGTTGAAGCCAATAAAAATGGGTATAATGTATTTTATAGTAGTACCGAAAATAATGACAATACTGCTATTGAGTTGATTAATAAAATGCGCAATAGTTCTGTTGATGGCTATATTATTACCGCTACTCAAGGTATAAAAGACGAAATTCTTAAACTCAAAAAAGAAAATATTCCATTTGTACTAATCGATAGATTAATACCTGATGTAGAAACCAATTATGTTATACTGGATAACTATTCTGGCAGTTATGATTTAACTACCCATTTGTTAGATAATGGCTATTCAAATATTGGTTTTATATCCATTGTAAGTGAAATGTCAATGATGACAGAACGCGAAAAAGGTTTTTTAAATGCACTAGCAGATGCTCAAAATAGTAAAGCTATTTCTAAAAGTTTAAAATTTTCATTTTCAGATTCACACGAAGAAATGATTACTTCAATTCAGACCTTTGTTTTACAGAATCCTAATTTAGATGCACTATTCTTTGCTACCAACTATCTTGGTGTTTTAGGAATAGAAGCGTTACAAAAGTGTAAATTAAATATCCCTTCAGATATAGCTATTGTTAGTTTTGACGACAATGACTTATTCCGATTATTAACCCCATCTATTACCGTTGCAGCACAACCTATCCATGAAATTGCAACTGCTTCTATCAATTTATTATTAAAAATTATTAATAAAGAATTAAAACCATCTCATACCACAGGAGAAGTAATTAAGCCTGTAATTATTGTTAGAAATTCTAGTCCAAAAAAAATAAATACAAAAAATAATAGACTAGCTAAATCTACTCATGCAGTTGCTGTTGTTGATTAATTTTTTTTAATTTAATTAGTGATTTATGAAGCTTTGTACTAAAAGGTTATTGCAATTAATAATTGTACTAATAACTAGTTTGGTTATTTCTAGGCAATCATTTGCACAATCAAATGCCAAGTTAAAACGTCAGCCAAATATTTTATTTGCCATTGCTGATGACCAATCTTATCCGCATACTTCTGCGTATGGACAAAAAATTTATCATACCCCAAATTTCGATAGAGTAGCATCGAAGGGCGTTTTATTTACCAATGCATTTGTTGCAGCCCCACAGTGTAGTCCTTCAAGAGCGGCTATTTTAACCGGACGTCAAATTTGGCAATTAGACGAAGCCGGAACACATGCAAGTTTGTTTCCCAAAAAATATCCAGTAGTAACCAATACACTTGAATCGGCAGGCTACTTTTTAGGATTTACAGGTAAGCCATGGGATCCAGGAAATTTTAAAGCTACTGGATGGACGCGTAATCCTGTTGGGCCAGAGTATAATAATAAACATGTAGCAAAAGCACCAACTGTTGGCATAAGTAATGTTGATTACGTTGCAAACTTTGCAGATTTTTTATCTGAAAAACCTGCTGATAAACCTTTCTTTTTTTGGTTTGGTTCTCACGAACCACATCGTAATTACGAACCAGGATCTGGTGCTGCGGCAGGATTACAAACAAAAGACATGCTTGTTCCTGCATTTCTGCCAGACAATCAAAATATTCGCAACGACTTACTCGACTATGCTTTAGAAATTGAATATTTCGACAAACAATTAGGAAAAATGTTAGACATATTAGCTGCTGCAGGCGAACTTGAAAATACCATCGTGGTGGTTACTGCAGACAATGGAATGGCTTTCCCTTATGCAAAAGCCAATTTGCAAGAATATGGGATACACGTACCATTGGCTATTTGTGGTCCTAAGGTGAATGGGCAAAATCGTACGGTAACAGATATGGTTAGCTTAATAGATTTAGCGCCTACTTTTTTAGACCTAGCATCGGCAGAACATTTTAAAGGGATTACTGGAAAATCATTAATGCCTATTTTTAAAAGTAAAAAGTCTGGCAATATTGATACGAGTAGACACTATGTTTTTACAGGAAGAGAAAGACATTCACATGCCAGACCAGATAATGTTGGTTACCCTGCTAGAGCACTTCGCTCACAAGAATATTTGTATATAGAAAACCTTAAGCCAGACAGATGGCCTGCGGGTGATCCTGCACCTAGTAATCCAGTAGCAGTAGTTAGTGAGTCTGGTATGAAAGGTATTTTTGAAGGGTATGATGATATAGATGATTCTCCAACAAAATCTTGGATGATTCAAAACAAAAACACTTGGCCAGTACTTTTTAAACTAGGATTTGAAAAAAGAAATCAAGACCAATTATTCAATATAATAAAAGACCCCAATTGTTTAAATGACCTTGCTACCAATACACAATTTGATGCTATTCGAAATCAATTAAAAAAGAAATTAGAAGAAACACTAGTAGCGCAATCAGATCCAAGAATGACCGGTAATGGAGATGTGTTTGATAGTTATCCAAGATTTGGTTTGATGCGTCCTTATGAAGGTTTTAAAGAACGCGGAAAATACAATCCGGCATTTCAAAAAAAGAGTAGTAATTAGTTTTAGATAAAAATTTATTAAAATGAACGTATATAAAAAATATAAAAAATCAATTAGCCTAATGGCAACTATTTGCTGCTTATTGACGCTTGCTTCAACAAATTTAGATGCTCAAAACAAATCTGGCTTGCCCAATATCGTTTACATTTTAGCAGACGATTTAGGATTTGGTGATGTTTCAATAAATAATCCGCAAAGTAAAATTAATACGCCACATATTGATGGGCTTGCGCAACAGGGCATGCGTTTTACAGATGCGCATACTACTTCATCGGTTTGTACGCCTTCTCGTTACTCAATTTTAACGGGTAGATATCCTTGGCGCAGTAGGCTTTCTGTAGGCGTGTTGCATGGTTATAGCAGAACATTGATAGAAAAAAATCAACCAACTGTTGCTTCTTTCTTGCAATCAAAATCTTATCAAACAGCAGTAGTAGGTAAATGGCATTTAGGAGTTGATTGGGTATTAAAAGATGCCTTTAAAGATTCCTTAAAACCTGAGTATAATAAAAATAATATGTATGGTATTGCTAGCGATATGGATCCAAAGCAAATTGATTTTACCAAAGCACCAACAGAAGGTCCAAGAACACAGGGCTTTAATTATTCTTATATACTTCCTGCTTCTTTAGATATGGCGCCTTATTGCTATTTAGAAAACGACCAATTAACAGAACAACCTACAGGCTATACCAATGGCAATAAATTAGAGTCTGGTTATACTGGTCCTTTTTGGAGAGAAGGTTTAATGGCTCCGTCTTTTGAGTTTTACAATGTGTTACCCAATTTTACCAATAAAGCAACTGCCTTTATAAAAAAACAAGCCAATGCAAAAACGCCTTTCTTTTTATATTTTCCAATGCCTGCACCACATACGCCATGGTTACCTAAACCAGGATATGTTGGTAAATCAAAAGCAGGTGAATACGGCGATTATGTTGTAGAAGTAGATGATGCAGTTGGGCAAGTTTTACATGTGTTAGATAGCATGGGATTGTCAAAAAATACCATCGTTATTTTTGCGAGTGACAATGGTCCTTATTGGCGCGAAAATTTTATAGCACAGTTTAACCATAAATCAGCAGGCGAATTTAGAGGCATGAAAGGTGATGCCTACGAAGGCGGACACCGTGTACCTTTTATTGTTCGTTACCCACAAAAAGTTAAAGCAGGTTCGGTAAGTGATGCTACCACAACACTAGCAAATTTATTCGCTACATGTGCAGATTTAATAGGAGACCATTCCGAAAAATATCAAACAGAAGACAGCTATTCTATTTTACCAATTTTAACGGGCAAGGCAACTACTGTAGCTGAACAGCCTGCAATTATAAATATCTCCTCAAAAGGATTTTATGATATTAGAAAAGGTTCTTGGAAATTGATTACCAAAATTGGTTCTGGTGGATTTACTGCGCCTGTTGAAATTAAACCAAAGCCAGGAGAACCTATTGGGCAGTTGTACAATTTAGCTACAGATATTCACGAAGACAATAATCTCTACAATCAAAATCCCGAAAAAGTAAAAGAGCTTACAGATTTGTTGAATAAAATTATGGCAGCAAAAAAAAGACCTACTATTTAAAAAACAATGTATGCAGCATCAAAAAAAAACAACACAATTATTTCGTTGGGTGATTGGTAGTCTTTCTTTTTTTGTATTCAGCTCAAATACCATTGAAAAAAACGAACAACGTCCTAATATTTTATACATATTAGCAGACGATATGGGTTATTCTGATATTGGCTGTTATGGCAGCGAAATTAAAACACCCAATATTGACCAACTGGCAACCAATGGAATTAAGTTAAGAAGCTTTTATAATAATGCAAGGTGTTGTCCTACACGCGCCACATTGATAACAGGTCAGTATCCACATACAGTAGGTATGGGCGATATGGTTACCCTCGAAAAAGCACCCATTCAACCCGGTGCGTACCAAGGATTTTTAAACAAGCAATATCCTACCATAGCTGAAGAATTAAAAGCTAGTGGGTACAACACTTTCATGACAGGTAAATGGCATGTAGGAGAGCGCAAAGAGCACTGGCCATTGCAAAGAGGATTTGAACATTATTTTGGATTGATATCAGGTGCATCAAGTTATTACGAAATTATTCCTGCAGAAAAAGGGAAAAGGCATATAGTATTAGACGACAAAGATTTTGATGTTCCTAACGAAGGATTTTACATGACCGATGCATTTACCGATCATGCCATTGGCTATTTAAATGATCAAAAAGCCAACCGTTCTATTAAGCCTTTCTTTTTATACATAGCCTATACAGCGCCCCATTTTCCATTACACGCATACGAGTCTGATATTGCTAAGTACGAAAAATTATATGAGCAAGGTTGGGATATTACGCGTAGCAAACGCTATCAAAAAATGGTTCAGTTGGGTTTAATAGATAAGCGATATGCATTAACAGATCGTCCAAATGATATTACAGATTGGAAAGATATTGCAGATAAAAAACAATGGGTTAGAAAAATGGCAGTCTATGCCGCAATGGTAGATAGAATGGATCAAAATATTGGGCGATTAATTACTGCACTAAAAGCCAATAAACAATACGATAATACACTAATTGTTTTTATGTCTGACAATGGTGGTTGTGCCGAAAACATGGAGTCAAGAAAACTAAATGACCCTGCTAAACAAATTGGCGAAAAAGGATCTTATGTTACCTATGATTATCCTTGGGCGAATGTATCTAATACGCCTTTTAAAAAGTATAAAAAATACTTACACGAAGGAGGCATGATTACGCCATGTATTATTCAATGGCCAGCAAAAATTAAGCCTATCGCGGGTTTTAACGAAGGCATTGGTCATGTAATGGATTTGTTGCCAACAAGTTTAGAATTGGCAGGAGTGCCCGCTAAATCTCTTCCTGGAGAAAGTTTAAGTTATTTATGGACAGGCAAAATGCCATCTGCCAAAACCTATTTCTGGGAGCACGAAGGAAATAAAGCCATGCGCAAAGGGAATTGGAAATTGGTAAAAGATTTTGAAGATTCTGCATGGGAACTATATGATTTATCAACTGATATCTGCGAAACAAAAAACTTGGCGAGCACACAATTAAAAGTAATAGATGAAATGCTTGCTGAATATACTGTTTGGTCAAAAAAAATAGGCGTTAAAGAATTTGCTAAATCACAAAACAAATCTGAATAATTGCACACAATGAAAATGAAAAAAATATTTTTGGGTATCGTTTTTTTTGGATTGGCTAGTGTTGCTAATGCCCAAGTGTTAGATAATGAAATATCAAAAGACAGAATTTATTTAGATTCTAAAGAAGCGCATGGCGGTGGTTTTAGTTGGAAGATGAAAAAAGCAAGTAGTATTTCGGTTGCTGCAGAAGAATTGTCGGATCCAAATTTTTCTACCCAAGATTGGATGCCAGCGATTGTTCCAGGAACTGTTTTGAATTCATTGGTATTTAATAAAGTTTATCCAGAGCCTTATTTTGGTATTAATAACAAATTAGCCACGAATTTAATTCCAGACATTGCAAAAGTAGGTCGTGATTTTTATACCTATTGGTTTAGAACAGCATTCAATGTGCCAAAAGAGTATAAAGACAAAAATGTTTGGTTACAAATTGATGGGATTAATTATCGTGCAGAAATTTGGGTAAATGGTAATCTGGTAAATTCAATTACTGGCATGTTTCAACAAGACTATATTGATATCACCGATTTTGCAAAAATTGGTGAGAAGAATGCTTTAGCCATAAAAGTTATTCCAGTAGATATTCCAGGAACCAATAAACCAAAGCCTTGGCGCGCAAGAGGAGAGAATAGAAATGGGGGAGATGGAAATATTGGATTGAATACCACCATGCTCATGTCGGTAGGTTGGGATTTTACATTTAAAGATGGTATCCGTGATAGAAACACAGGAATTTGGAAATCAGTTTCATTATATACAACCAATAAAATAGCCCTTAGGCATCCATTTATAAAATCGAATTTATCTAAACCTAATTATGATAAAGCAGCTGAAACAATTTCTGTTGAAGTGTTTAATGCTGCTATGCGTACTGTAAGATGTGTAGTAAAAGGAGAAATTCTAGGCACCAATATTCAGTTCCAAAAAACAGTGGATATGTTAAGGGGAGAAGACAAAACTGTAGAATTTTCTCCAAAAGATTTTCCGCAATTAAATATTAACAATCCTAGATTATGGTGGCCAAGATTTAAAGGAGATCCAGCATTGTATGATTTAAAACTAACTGTTTATTTAGACAATGTATTGGCCGATTCAATTCATACAAAATTTGGTATTCGCGAAATTACTGTTGATAGAAACACACCCGATAGTTCTAAAACATTTTATGTGAATGGACGCAAAATATTTATTCGTGGATCAAACTGGATTCCTGAAGCAATGCTTAGAAATTCTAACGAAAGAATGTATGCCGAAATGCGATATACCAAACAGTCTGGTATAAATTTATTGAGGTTATGGGGAGGTGGTATTGCAGAATCGGATTATTTCTACCAACTCTGCGATGAAATGGGCATTTTGGTTTGGCAAGAATTTTGGTTAACCGGAGATACCAAACATCCACAAAGCAAAGATGTTTATTTTAATAATTTAACGTCGGCTATTAAGCGCATTAGAAATCATCCCTCTGTTGCATTTTATGTAGGTTCTAATGAAAGTACAGAAGTGTCTGGTACAAAACCATTACTTAGTGTATTAGATGGCACAAGGCCTTATCAAATGCAATCAGAAACAGATGGGGTACATGATGGAAGTCCTTATCAGCAAATGAATCCAATGCAACACTATGAAAATACTGCTTCTGATAGAGGTAGTAGAATCGATGGATTTAATCCTGAATATGGTGCACCTACACTACCTACCGTTGAAGTGTTGCGTGAAATGATGGCAGAAAAAGATTTATGGCCTATCAACAAAGAAGTTTGGGACTACCTCGATGGTGCTGGTTTTCATGGCATGACGGGCAAATACACCGATTTGGTTAATAAGTATGGCGCATCTAATTCTATAGATGAGTTTGCATCAAAAGCACAATTGGTGGGTGCCATGAATTCAAAATCAATTCGGGAAGTATGGAATGAAAATAAATTTGGTTACGGTGATCGTTATTGTTCGGGTTTGCTTTTCTGGTACCATAATTCACCAACTAGACAAGTATGTGGTAGAATGTGGGATTGGTCTTTAGAGCCAACTGCTTCTTTATACCATACACAAAATTCATTAGAGCCATTACACGCACAATATGATTATTTAAAAAGTACGGTATCTATTTATAACGACTATTTTAAATCGTTTAACAATTATACCATTCTAGCAGAAGTATATGATTTGAATAGTAAAAAAATATTCTCTCAATCTGTATTTGTGCCTTTAATTAAAGAAGATGCTGTTTTAAATAATATCATTCATATAGATTCTCTTAAACTTCAGTTGCCAGTACAGTTTATTAAATTAACCATACTAGATGCCAATAAAAAAGAAGTATCTAATAATTTTTATTGGCGTTCAAATGACAAATATCTAGGAAAGCAAACAATGACAGGGCCTGCTACTGCTGGTTTTGAAGCACTTGCTACTATGAAGAAAGCAGCTTTGAATACTAGTTATACAGTAGTGGCTAATGGTAATTTTACAGATATTGAATTGTCTATCAAAAACACCAGTAAGCAAATTGCGTTTTTTACACAAATTCAATTTTTAGATAAAGCACATAATCCTGTTAGACCTTCTTTTTATTCCGATAATTTCTGTTCTATCATGCCAGGCGAAACAAAGCATATTCAAATTGAAACAGCAACTAAGTTGTTAGATAAAGATGGGTATAGCATTGTAACAAAAGGGTACAATGTATTACCAACTATTATTCAGTTGCCTAAAACAAATTAATATGTTTAAGCGATACAGTTTTATTTTATTGTTATTGGTTAATGTTGCGGCATTTGCCCAAATAAAAGACCAATTAATTACAAGCGCTGGAGCAGTTGCTGATGGAATAACCAATAATGCAACAATTATTCAAAAACTAATTGATAAAGTTGCAGCTGCTGGTGGGGGAAGGGTTATTATTCCTGCAGGAAATTTTATGTCGAGCAGTGTATTTTTGAAATCAAATGTAGAACTGCATTTAAATTTAGGCGCTAGATTATTGGGGCCTACCAATTTTAATGATTATCCCAAAATGAAAGGTCGAGTTGCTGTTGTAATGGCTAAAAACCAACACCATATTGCGTTAACAGGTCCTGGCATTATTGACGGACAAGGATCGGAATTAATGTTAGATGTTTTTCAAAAATTAAGGTCGGGAGAAATAATAGAAAAAGACTCAGCTTGGTTAGTAAAAAGACCAGGTACTCGAGCAATGGTTTTAAGTTTTGAATCTTGTACCGGTGTAATAGTTTCTGGTGTTACTTTAAAAAATGCATCTGGCTGGGTTCAGGATTATGTTGAATGCGATACTGTTTTAATTAAAGGCATTACAGTACTAAGCACTACTTATTGGAATAATGATGGTTT
>JAPLEL010000295.1 GCA_026391415.1 Bacteroidota bacterium | reverse complement strand
TATGGCGCATGGATTTAGAGCGGCCAATGGGGTTTGTATTAATCCAGATGGCAGTTTTATTGTTACCGATCAAGAAGGTCATTGGACACCCATGAATCGTATTAATTGGATTCAACCAGGAAATAAATTCTATGGAAATATGTTTGCCTACAACGCATCCAAAGATAGTTCAGACAATGCTATGGAACAACTCTTAACATGGATCGAAAAAGATATTGACCGTTCTCCTTCTGAATTACTTTGGGTAGATAGTAAAGCATGGGGACCGCTTAATGGTAGCTTACTTAGTTTTTCCTATGGGTATGGAAAAGTTTTTGTAGTGCCCTTTGAAAAAATGGGTAGCCAAATACAGGGTGGTGTTTTTGAATTACCGATTCCTACTTTTTCTACGGGTGTAATGCGTGGCCGTTTCAATCCAGGAGATGGTCAATTGTATGCAGTTGGTTTATCGGCTTGGGGTTCTATACAGCCTGAGTTAGGTGGTTTTTATAGAATCAGGTACAATGGAGAAAAAGCAACCATTCCGCTAGGACTGCATGTTCAATCGAATGGAATTAAAATTAGATTCTCTCACGAATTAAATAGCAAGGAAGTTGAGAATATAAAATCTTTCCAAGTACAAACCTGGGATTTAAAAAGGACTAGAAAATATGGATCAGATCATTATAATACCCAAACACTTTCAGTTACTAGCGCAACACTAAGCAAAGATAAAAAAGAATTATTCCTCACTATAACAGGTATAAAGCCTACAAGAATTATGGAAATTAATTTTCAATTTATGGATGAAAATAGACAACCCATAAAAGGGCTTATACAAAATACCATCCATCAAATTGGAGAATGATTTAGTCTCTCTTAATAGCTGTGCAAAATTTTTGCAATAGAGATATTATTATGCATGATTGTTGATAGGTATTATTTTTTTCCCAACTTAAATGCACCAATTTTTGATGAATAATTCTTGGCTCCTTTTTTTAAATAATCTCCTACATACCAAATCGTTTCATCATCACTAGGATCAATCGCTGTTTGGGTATAATCTTCCCATCTAAGTGTATTGGTTTGCGAAGCTTCTCCATTTACAAGTATTACTTCTTTCAACGTGAGTTTACCCAAGGGATCACCAAAATGTCGGCCCGCAAATCTTTGTCCAGGAAAATCATTTTTTCCTCCGAACGAATATCCAATACCAATATTTCCTTTTTTATCTATTGCGGCGCTAGCCATCCATCTAAAATTACTATCTGGGGCATAGGTTCCTTGTTGGTATAATTTAACAGTGCGATCTTTATTTACCAAAAACTCATACCATCTAACCCCGCCTCCACCTGCTGCAGTGCTAACAGAATGTACGCCAACTATCGATTCCCGATTCCCGATTTTTCTATAAACCAACCGAGCCATTAGTTTATCACCTTGTGCATCTAAATGTTGATCTGTTCCTGGTTGAGGTACCGCTTTTGTCAGTTGTCCTCCCCCTAAATAATGGTAAGGGGCAACCGGAATTTTAATTGGCCCTTCAATTTTTGTATTCGAAAAATTATTCCAGTCTACATGGTAATTCCACATATAAATTCCATCATCTTCCAATACATTTTTTAATTGGCTTCCACCGGATGCCATCATGATACTAGGCGCCCCAACGGGAGGCAGTTGCTGACCATCTAAGTCTGCATTGATAATAAAATTCACATCCTTAATAATGAACGACTGCTCTTTTGCATCCTGCCCTTTCAACATTTTATTTCGATCAACTACATAGGCATGTTTTTCAATTACGTCGTCTCCTGTGCTTGAAGTAGTGTAGTATCCGTCAGTCCATACAGTTGGTCTGGGATAATCAGGAAATAGGTCGCGTTCAAACTCATATCGATAATACGAACCCATTGGATCAGGTGAAGTACTAATGGCATAACACATACAAAATGTTCCTTCTGCAGGTGGCCTTGGGGCTGTTGGTCGTTGCCCATTCACTGGTGGAATTTCTTTAGTAAGTGGTGGCTGAAGTAATTGAACAGCTTCACCAGGTTGAGTTTGAGGTACTCTTTGTTTAGTAGCAGTATCAATATTTCTAGAAATTCTTTTTATAAAAGTAGGCATCACAATCAGCCAAATGTTAGCCAATTGATCGTAAGGAACAACTGCATCACCATTGTTCATGTTTTCACAAGGACCACCAAAACCACGAAATACATTACGTGTTTCAACAGGACCGTAGAGTGGACGTCCTGATTCGGTAAAATTTTTTCCTTTCTTAGAAAATATAGCCATTCTAGAATTTACAATCTGCACAATATGATCAAGTCCTACGGCCAATGAATTATCGGATGGATTGCGAAGCGTAGTAGTTCCTTGCGGTCCTACAAAACTTTCTCCCAAGCCATCAAAGCTCGCTATTAATACAGGCGCTGTTTTACTGCCAAACAAAGTTTGTTCTATAGCTGCGCTTGCAGGTTTTATCAATGCTTTATCAACTAAAATACGGGTTGATTCATCGTGTTTTACTGCAGCATTAGTTTTTAATCTTTCTAAAGAAGGAGTTTGTTGTGCAGAAGCAACTAGAGAAAATATAATGGCGGAGCCAAACAATGCAAAAAACTTAGTCATATGCTTAAATTAAAATTATCAAGTGTAATTGTAAAGAACGCGTATTAGTCATTAATTGAATTCAGCTATTTAATCTATGCTCATTTAGCAATTGATTTTATTTATAAGAAGTATTAATAAAAGTTCTTTGACCTCCGGCATCAAATTTCATTTCTCTTTAATATTTTATACTGTTCATTTTGAATTTAAAACTTATATATGTTTTATCACTACAAGCGTAATATCATCCGGATTATGTACGCCAGACAGCCAACTATCAGCTTCTAGCATTAGTTTATCTATCACCCCCTGTGCGGTTTCATGTCCATAATTATTTATTAAATTTTGAAGTTTTAAGTAATCAAATATTTCTCCATTTACGTTTGGCGCTTCGGGTAAGCCATCTGTAAT
Organism: Bacteroidota bacterium; assembly: GCA_026391415.1. Taxonomy (GTDB): domain Bacteria; phylum Bacteroidota; class Bacteroidia; order Chitinophagales; family Chitinophagaceae; genus Sediminibacterium. The sequence goes on along the minus strand of JAPLEL010000295.1, from coordinate 12,739 downwards.
AATTACCAAAATATCTCCAGTATTAAAGGAAGTGCTTGTTTGATCGTAGGTTACGTTATTAAAGCTTCCTAATGGAATTCCTGACAATTGTATTTCTTCTGTGATACTACTGCTTGCTCTATATAAAAAGTAAGGAGGCATTCCAGCAGAACTTAATGTCAATTGGTCTTCCTTAATCAACGCAATATTTAAGCTCATTCTTAATATGCCTAAATCTACTTTTTTAACTACCCGGTTTAATTCATGCAACATGTCTTTAGGGCTCATTTGTGGAAGTCCAATAAGGCCTGCCTTTGTAATGGACACCAACATGCCCGATGGCGTACCATGCCCAGTAGCATCTCCACAAATGGCATATAAAGAACCATCTGGTTGTTCAAAAAAGTCATAATAATCGCCTCCCACTTCGGTAGAAGTTCTTAGATAACCTGCAATGTCTAAGTTTTTTATTACCGGCAATGTTTTAGGCAATAACCTTTCTTGTAAATCCTTTGCTGCTGCTAGTTCAGAACTTTTACGTTCATTTTCTAGTTGCTTAATTTGTAGTTTTGCTCTATACTTTGAAAAAAGATAAATAAAACTTCCAGAAATTAAAATATACAATAAGTAGGCCCACCAAGTTCTCCAAGGGGGTGGTAAAATATGTATCACCATTCTTGCGCCCTCCTCATTCCAGATACCATCATTGTTTGCCGCCTTTACCCTAAAGGTGTAAGTGCCTTCGCGTAAATTGGTATAACTCGCAAATCGCCTAGATCCTGAATGAATCCAATCTTCGTCATAGCCTTCCATTTTATATGCATATTGGTTGTGCTCAGCATCTCTAAAATTAAAAGCTAAAAAATCAAAGGATAAACTATTCTCATTGTATTTAACGGTAAAATCACCAATAGGATTTATTGATTCTACTAATAAGGTGGTATCTTTTTTTGAAAATCTTTGAATAATAACAACGGGCGGTTTCGCATTATCTTTTATTGAATCTGGAAAGAAATAATTTAAGCCCAACATTCCTCCAAAAAGGATTTCTCCCTTGTTTGTTTGAAATGAAGTAAATCTATTAAACTCAAAATCTTGTACGCCTTCTGACGGTCCAAAACTTCTAAATTGGTTCTTAAATGGATTGTATCGAATGATGCCAAAATTTGAACTAATCCAAAGGTTATTAGTTTTGTCGTGATAAATATCATATAAAAATAAATTTGGAATACCTTCTGCTAAAGTTAAAAATTGTTTGGTATTCTTTTCAAAATCAACTTTTATTAATCCATTTCCATAAGTTGAAATAAAAGCAAATTGATCATTTACAATATCCATATTCAAAAACAAATCTTTATTAAGGGAAAAATAAATATTTTTTGTTAGTGGCTTTGCAATGTTATTTATTTCATTCCAAATAAAAATACCATCATCATTTAGTACATAAATTTCAGTTGCCGATTTACGTTTTGTTAGAATAATACCATTTTTTAAATTTGCAGGAAGTAGAAGTGGTTTATAAGAACTATCTCCATTACTTGTACTTAATATCACTGGTTTTGGTCCAGTATAAATAAGCTCATTTTTATTGTTTAAAAAAGTATATCCTAAAGTACTATTATCAATGATATTGGTTTTATCTTTTACAAATCCCAATTTTATAAAATTACTTGTTCCATTTGCTTTTTTATAAAAAATAGTACCATTTAATGAAGAACTAAAAGCAAACAAATTACCTTTTGCATCTTCATTAAATTTCCATAATCTAATATAAGGTAGACTGGCATCTTCTAAGTAACGCGTTTTAATTTTTTTTGTCCTATCAATTTCCATAATACCCCTACCAGCAGCGAATTCTCCAAGCCAAATATGTCTTTTGCTATCAACAAAAGCACCAACAATATATGAAAAGCCTAAATTAAAATCATTAGGAAAATCCTTAGAAATTAAACCAAATTTTAGTTTATTAGGGTCGTATTTAATAACTCCATTTGTGCCTAACCAAATATTATTTTCCTTGTCTTCTAAAATATTCGAATAATTATCAGTTTCTATACCATAAGCTATGGCATTACTATTGTTAATATGAATGATTTTATTATTACTTAAATTAATTACATCAATGCCTTTATTGTTAATAGTAAGCCATAAAAAATTACTGCTTTTGCTAAATTGAATATTTCTAACTAAATCAGAAGAAATGGTATTTGAATTAGTTGGGTCATTTTTAAATACAGTTGATTGTTTTGTTATGGTATTATAGATAAATGCGCCGTATTTTGTTGCAACATAAATATTGTCTCCATAAATTTTTACATCATTAACTTGGGTAATAAAAATCGAATCAGTAGAATTAAATATTTTTGAAAATGTGTGACTCTGCTTATCAAAATATTGTAATCCTATATCGGTTGATAGTAATAACTTAGAATTATTTAAGTTTAGTACACGATTAATATTTTCCTGATTTCCATATTTGATAATGCTTTCAGGATGCACCAAATATTGCTTAAACTTTTTATAAACAATATCATAATTTAGTAATCCAGTACCCTTTGTTCCAATCCATAAACTTTTTGATATATCATCAACAGAAATACTCGCACCTGTTCCGAGTTGACCCGATAGGGTTTTATTAGATTTTAACAACGTATCTCTTACATAAATTGAAATATTTTCCCAATGGTCGTTAATTCGATTTAAATAAGCAATTTGACCATGAGAAGTACATATCCAAATATTTCCTTTATCATCATCTTTAATATCAATTATAAAGCCAGCACCTATAGAAAGTTTATTTTTTAAATCATGGCTATATTGCTTAAAGTGATAGCCGTCAAAACGGTCTAAACCCCCTTGGTTTCCAACCCATATATATCCTAGCTTATCTTGGTATAAACAATTAACGGAATTTTGAGATAAACCATTTTTAATTGAGTACTTCTCAAAAATAAAATCTGATAACTTTTGTGAATGCCCTTGTGAGAATAGGAGGATGTTTAAAAAAAGAGCGAAGCAAAAATAAGTTGCTTTTTTAAAACCTTTATAAATTAAACGCATTGTACTTTATTTATATTTTTTGGACGCAAGTATAATATAACCTGAATTATTTGTTACTATTATTAGTGTAATAAATATACTAATAAATGGGGGGAGTTTAATTTTTTAAAGATGCAATATGATAATGGCATCAAATTTATCAAAAAATCCGCTTTAATAGGTTAAACATCAGAAATCTTGTAAAAACTACATCGCATTGAGGCTTCTGCTAGGTTTTGTATTTTTTGAAGGAAAACATTAGTAAATGGAGGTAAAATCTTACAACTGTAAATCGCATCCTATTTTTTATTTATACACTAAATTTAGTTTTAATAAAAATATTAAAATTATATTTGAATTAACAAATGGCATTTATAAACAATTACTGAGGTAATTAAAAAAACACTTCTATATATAATTATGAGAAAATCATTTCTATTTATTATACTATTTACAACAAATTATCTGTCATACGCACAGAAATTAGTTGTTTCAAATGACAATATCATTTCGTTCAAACAATCTGCAAATAAAGCCTTAGAATCAAAACAAACTGAGTACAAAAAAATTGCTATGCAAATTTGGGATAACGCAGAAGTTGGCTTTAAAGAGATAAAAAGTAGCGCATTATTACAGCAAACACTGCAAGCCGCTGGTTTTGAAGTTAAAGCTGGAATAGCCGGAATGCCCACAGCATTTGAAGCTACATATGGTAGTGGTCAACCTGTAATTGCCATTTTAGCCGAATATGATGCTTTACCAGGATTCTCACAAACTAATTCGCCAGAGAAAGAGTCTGCAGGAAAAATTGCTGGTCAAGCATGTGGGCATCATTTATTTGGTACGGCAAGTGTTGCCGCAGGTATAGAGATAAAAAACTTAATTGCACAACATAAAATAAGTGGCACCATTAAAATTTTTGGTTGCCCTGCTGAAGAAGGTGGAAGTGGTAAAGTTTATTTAACAGGAGCTGGGGTATTTAACAATGTAGACCTTGTATTGCACTGGCATCCCGCCGATAACAATGGTGTTACTATGACAAGTTCTTTAGCGAACAAATCTGCAAAATTTAGATTTTATGGGTTATCTGCTCATGCAGCAGCATCGCCCGAAAGAGGCAGAAGTGCATTAGATGCAGTAGAAGCAATGGACAATATGGTTAATATGATGCGTGAACATGTTCCTCAGGAAACAAGAATTCATTATGTTATTACAAATGGTGGTAAAGCACCTAATGTTGTTCCTGATTTTGCTGAAGTGTATTATTATGTTCGTCATCCCAAAAAAGATGATGTTATATCTATTTTTGAAAGAGTTGTAAAAGCCGCACAGGGCGCAGCTTTAGGTACAGAAACGAAAATGGAATACGAAATTATAGGTGGCGTTCACGATTTGTTATTAAATAGATCATTAGCAGAATTAATGCAAAAGAATCTAGAACAGGTTGGTGGGGTTACTTACACAAAAGAAGAAATTGAATTTGCAAAAAAAATAGCTTCTAGTTTTACTTTTAAATATCCAAATTATTCTGAAGCCGAAAAAGTAAAACCACTTACAATGAATAGGGATGCTGGTGGAGGAAGTACAGATGTTGGTGATGTTAGTTATACTGTTCCAACAGTGGGATTACGCACTGCTACATGGGTTCCGGGCACACCAGCACATAGCTGGCAAGCTGTTGCTAGTGGCGGAACAGATATTGCAATTAAAGGCATGATGGTTGCCGCTAAAACTCTTTCAATGACTGCTATTGATTTATTTACTAATTCAAAATATATTGATATAGCTAAAGAAGAATTTATAAAAGCAAAGGGCGATTACAAATATGCCCCTTTATTGGGCGACAGAAAACCAGCATTAAATTATAGAGATTAAAAAAATCATTAATCATAAAATAAAATTTTACAATCAAATAAAATCCAATTCAATATTTATTTTAAACCAAACAAGTTACTTATGAAAAAAGGGCAACAGCTAGTTCCTTCAATTATGACTATTATTAAGGCTACTATTTTACAAATAGCCATTTTAGTTATTTTTGTTGGAACGATTTTCGCAAAGGATGTTACAAGCCAAACGGTTCTTCAAAAATCTTTAACACTTAATGTAGATAAATCAATCACAGGAAAAGTATTGAATGAAAAAGGCGAGCCATTAGAAGGAGTAACCATTCGTTTAAAAGGTAAAAACATTACTACTCAATCACTAATAGATGGCTCATTTGTGTTAAAAAATGTTCCTGACCAAGTAACACTTGACATTAGTTATATTGGGTATGTTTCAACAGAATTAAAGATTAATGCTGTTAACAGTAAACCTATTTCTATTGTATTAAAACCATCTAATAGCAATTTAGATGAAGTAGTGGTTGTTGGTTATGGTACCTCTACTCGAAGACTAAATTCAGGCACATACAGTACTATAAAAGGTGATGCTGTTGCTAATCAACCTATTCAAAGTTTTGAAGCGGCATTGAATGGTAAAGCAACCGGTGTAAATATGATTGCAAATGCAGGCGTAGTGAATCAAGCACCTGTATTTAGAATTAGAGGGATTAATTCATTATCATTAAGTTCTTATCCTTTAATAGTGGTTGATGGGGTTCCTGTTTATGTAGAAGATATTAACGTGGGTGGTAACGCATCAAACAATCCTTTGGCTTTTATTAATCCAAATGATATAGAATCAATAGATATTGCTAAGGATGCTGCTGCTACTAGTATTTATGGAAGTAGAGCTGCTAATGGTGTTGTTTTTATAACCACAAAAAGTGGAAAAGTTGGTAAAACAAGGGTAACATTAGACGCCCTATTTTCTTCTAGTAAAGCAACTCGTTTAGCTGATGTACTAAATGGCGATCAATACTTAGAAATTAAGAACGAAGCCTTAGTGAATGCTAAAACCTATGATGCCACAAATAATTATTATGGAAATTCTATAGGACCTGATGGAAGTATTGTACGTACTAATTGGTATGATTACTTATTCAGAACCGCAAATGGCCAGTCTCATTCTGTAAGCTTATCTGGAGCTAATGCTACTACTAAATATTTCTTGTCTGTTTCATATTCTAGGCAAGAGGGTATTCTTAGGGGAAATGATTACGGAAGAAAATCAGTTACTTATAATATTGATCATAAAGTAAATACCTGGTTAACCATTGGATCAAAAACAAATTACACCGACAATATTACATCTGCTGTTTTATCTACCGGAAATGGGGTGAGTAACACAAGTAGTAATTCAGTAGCCTATCGTTTAGCTTTGGTTGCTGCGCCTATTGTTGGGCCTTATAATAAAGATGGATCTTTTAATGTGAGTGGATTAAACATTGCATTAATGGACAACCAAGGACATTTAACTTCTTCTACTAGATTGGGTTATACCAATCCTGTTATATCACTAGCCTACAATGACGATAACACAAGCAATAATTTTATTCAATCTAGTGTTTATGGTCAAATAAAATTAGCGAAATGGTTAAGCTTTAAAACCTTATATGGCATTAATAATATCGCTAGCAGAACCGTAAGATATTTTGACCCAAGAACCAATGAAGGAAATACAGCATTAGGTAGTGCTACTGGTATTTCTTCTAAGAGAGAAAGCTTTACATGGACCAATACCTTAACAGCAGAAAAAAGTTTCAAAGACCATTCCTTAAACTTATTATTAGGTCAAGAAGTACAGAGTAAAACAGGTGATCAGTTTGGTTTATTAAGATCAAACCAATCGGATCCTTTTTATTCAAATTTACAGGGTGGATTTTCAACTGTTGGTATTTCAAATACTTCTAACCAAGTTTATTACAAATACTTTACTTCTTTATTTAGCAGACTTCAGTACAATTATCAAAAGAAATATTTCTTAACAGCTAGTGTTAGAAATGATGAGTCTTCTTTATTAGGTAATAATAATAAATCTGGTTTGTTTTACTCTTATTCAGGTGCTTGGGATGTAAGTAATGAATCGTTCTTTAAAAATTCTAAACTTAAAGATCTATTTGAATCTGTAAGACTAAGAGCTAGTTATGGTAAAGTAGGAAATTTAACAGGGATAGGAGATTTTGCATCTCTAACTAATTACTCTGCCAATTTATATGGCGGATTACCAGGTTTGTACTTTTCAACAGCTGGTAACCAAGAACTACAATGGGAAACCAGTAAAAAAACAGATTTCGGCCTAAGTATTTCTATGTTAAAAGGAAGACTATCAACAGATATATCTTACTATAACAATAATATTGATGGATTGATTTTTGGCGTTCCAACTCCTGCTTCAGTAGGGTTACCTGGTTCAACTCAAAATTCAGTTTTATCGAATGTTGGATCAATGTACAATAAAGGGTTAGAAGTAGGTATTAACGCAATTCCAATTCAGAAAAAGAACTTTACATGGTCTACTAATTTTAATTTCTCATTAAATAAAAATATGGTGACTTCCTTATCTCCTGACGTTCCAAATATCCTTTATGGAAATATTGGTAGCTCAACTGATTTGGTTTCAATAACACTACCTGGATATTCAGTTGGAATGATCTATGCAATTCGAACTGCAGGTGCAGATGCTGCTACAGGAAGAAGGGTATTCTTAGACAAAAGCGGTAAGAAAGTTTTGTATGAACAAGTACCACCAGTAGGAAGAAACCAATGGGAATACGAAGATGGCACAAAAGCCCCAGCAATTGCAACAGCTTCTGATGCCGTGATTTATAAAAACACAACTCCTACCATTTATGGAGGATTTACAAATACGTTTAAATATAAAAATCTTTCATTAGATGCATTAATCACCTATCAATTTGGAGGATTTATGTACTATGGAACACAAGGCACTTTAATGGATTGCAGGTTTGCCAATAACTCAACAAAAATTTTGGACCGTTGGAGAAAGCCAGGTGATATTACAGATGTGCCTAAAGTACAAGATGGTGACTTTACTTCTTGGGGTTATTCGTTACCATTAAGCGCAAACGTTTATTCTAGTGATTATGTTAGGTTGAAATCATTGACGCTTTCTTATTCTTTACCTGAAAAGATGATTAAAAAAGCACAAATATCAGATATCAAAATATTTGTAAGCGGACAAAATTTATTACTATTTACTCCTTATCCTGGCGCAGATCCTGAAGTAACATCAACTGATAATTCTTCGGCTACGCAAGGCTTTGATAGAAATATGATGCCTAATGCAAAAATTTTTACCGTTGGTTTAAAAGTTAATTTTTAATTTATGAAAACAACTTTAAATCAACCAAACTTTAAAATATTAGAAATGAAAAAGATACAATATATTTCTACAATCATATTGTTGTTAACTGTGATTTTTTCATGTAAAAAATCCGACACCATCAATCCAATACCTACAACACTGATTGCAGATGAATCGGCATTTTCCACTCCAGCAAGGGTTGCTAATCAAATAAATGGTTTGTACGCTACTTTCAAAGGCACAGGTCTTTGGGGTAGTAATTATGTGTTGTATAGTGAAGCTAGGGCTGGTGAGTTTATTAGCACCAACCAAAATCCACTTCAGGGCGGATTAACATATATGATGTTAACTGATCCTGGCACTACTGATGTGAACATAGTTTGGTTACAGGCATATCAAACGATTAATGCATGTAATGTTTTTTTAGATGGGATGGATGCTTCAGGTAAAGCAGTTGTAGGAGATAGTTTATATAAAAATTATACCGCAGAAGCAAAAGTTTTAAGAGCTGTAACCTATTATTCGCTTTTACAATTGTATGCTAGACCTTATAAAGAAAATGCTGGTAAAAGCCCTGGGCTCCCATTACGTTTAAAAGGGAATACAGGTTTAGCAAACTATAATTTGGCTAGAAGCTCTGTAGATTCAGTGTATAAACAAATACTAGTTGATTTAAACTATGCAGAAAATAATTTACCAGCAAAATATTCAACGGCTGCATTAAATACAACAAGGACACATAAAAATTCAGCTATTGCATTTAAAACACGTGTTTACTTAAGCATGGGTGATTATAACAATGTGATACTAGAGGGCAATAAAATTGTTTCTACTGCTAGTCCGTTTGTAACTACAAATACCGCAAATGCTTCACATTCTTTACCTGCTGATATTACAACCGTTTTTAAAACACCGTATACATCAACAGAATCAATTTTTTCAATGCCTTTTGCTTCAGGTGATGGACCCGGCAATTCTATGGCCACAAATTTATTGCCTAATTCTACAGATGGCGTAGGACTTGGGTCTGCAGGAACCGGACAATTTTACGTTTTTGATAAAGGTATTGCAAGTGATGTAAATTGGAAGGCTACTGATAAAAGAAGAAATTTTATTTTTACAACTGCTTCGGGCACCAATAAGGGTAGACTATGGTGTGCAAAATTTGCAGTGGGTACGCCTTATACAGATTATATACCAGTAATAAGATATGCTGAGGTAATGCTCAATTTAGCAGAAGCTTTAACAAGGGTAAATGGACTAGATGCTAGAGCAAGAGCATTATTAAATGCCGTTAGAGGAAGATCAGATGCCACAACAATATTCGCCCCTACAGATAATGTAGATTTATTAAATAAAATTATTAATGAAAGGCGTATTGAATTTTTTGGCGAAGGCACTCGAAATGCAGATTTAATGCGTTTGGGATTACCTGTTCCTGCAAAAACGCCAACTGGTTCTACTCCTGTACCACAAACCAACACAACAGACGGTAATTATATTTGGCCAATTCCAAATAATGAAAGCTTATATAATAAATTAATATAACAAACAATTTGTTATCCATTAATTTATAAAAAAACTATATGAAAAAAATCTTTTCACTGATTATTGTTTTGAGTTTTACAAATGCAGTTTTTGCACAAACTTTTACAAAAGCAGAAATTGCTAATTGGAAAAAACAAGCCGAAACAATTAACGTCATCAGAGATAACTGGGGTGTTCCACATATCTATACCAATACAGATGCTGATGCGGTTTTTGGTATGATGTATGTGCAGTGCGAAGATTTTTTTTTAAAAGTTGAGAATGCTATTATATCTAGAATGGGCAGAGAAGCAGAAGTTCAAGGAAAAAAAGCTATTTATAAAGATTTATGGTCGAGGCTTTATATTGATACCATTAAAGCTGCTAAATTATATCAACAGTGTCCACCAAGTTTAAAAAAGCTTTGTAATGCGTATGCTGCTGGCATAAATTATTTTATATATACACATCCTTCCATTAAGCCTGCTTTATTGAATCGAATTCAACCATGGGTTCCATTATTAAACAATATTCCGTCTATAGTTAATAGTAATATTACAGAAACCGAAATAAAGAAAATGTATCCCATACAAAATGGGGTTGATGATGCAACTGCTTTTCAATCTAATTCAATAATTGAAGAAACGCAAATGGGTTCTAATGGATGGGCAATAGCAGGAAAAAATACACACGACAAAAATGCAATCATATTAATTAATCCTCATTCTGAATTTTATAATAGAATAGAAGTTCAGTTAGTTAGCAAAGAGGGTTTAAATGTTTATGGAGCACCTTTTTTAGGAGAATTTCATATCTGGCAAGGATTTAATGAGTTTTGTGGTTGGATGCATACAGTAACTACGTCGGATGCAAAAGATTTATATTCAGAAACTATTCAGCCAGTAAAAAATGGATACGAATATAGTTATGATAATAAATGGATTCCAGTAGATTCAAACAAAATCACTTTATACTTTACTGAAGGCACAAAAAAAAATAGTGTAACATTTACTACCTATAAAACAAAGCACGGTCAAGTAGTTGCAAAAAGAAATAATAGTTGGTTATCGGCTAAAACAATTAGTGAAAATATAGAATTGCTCAATGTGCATTGGAATATTACTAAGAGTAAAACCTATAAACAATTTGTGAGCTATCTAGATAAAAGAGTAATGACGGGTACCAATACTATATATGCCGACAAGTCGAATAACATTGCTTATTGGCATGGAAATTTTGTTCCTGTGAGAAATACTAGTTATGACTGGTCAAGACCTGTACCTGGAAATATTTCAATTACAGAATGGCAAGGACCACATGCATTATCTGAGATACCTAATTATATCAATCCAACAAACGGCTGGCTTCAAAATTGTAATTCTACGCCACTTTATGGAAATGGTTATTTTGATTCTATAATGGCTAAAAAGCCAAGTTATATGTTTCCAGATGGCCATACGCCCAGAGCAATGAATGCTATTAGACAATTGAGTAATATTAAAGATGCAACAATTGATACGATAATAAATATGTGTTATGATACCTATTTATTTAATGCATCGAGATTTATTCCAACTTTAATTGAATCATACAGGCAAATGAACGAGCCAAGTCAATTGAAAGATCAAATAGAAATTTTAAAAAAATGGAATTTCAGAACAGACACAGCTAGTGTTGCAACAACCTTATGTGTTTTGTGGATAGAAAAAATGTTACAGTTAAATACTGCGCAGTTAAAAAAACCAATTACTAATGAAGAGTCTTATGCGCTAACAAATGGGTCAAATATTTCTTTGCAAAAAATTACGCCTGCAATACAGGTAGCTTATTTAGATACTGTTGTGAACGAGTTAAAAAAAGATTGGGGCACTTGGTCTGTAGCTTGGGGTAAAATAAATCGTTATCAAAGAAATGAAAAAGACAAAGATCCGTCTGACTCACTCTCTAGCAAAGCAGTATTTGCTACCCCTGCATACGTAGGATCATTAAATGCATTTTCTAGTAAAAAAACAAAAGTATCTAAAAATAGATATGGCGCTACAGGTAATACATTTGTTGCCATTGTTTCATTTGGCAATAGACTATCAGCAAAATCAATTCTCACAGGTGGTACTAGCAGCAATCCATTATCAAAACATTTTTTAGACCAATCAAATGGGTATATAAACCATGAATTTAAAGTTGTAAACTTTTACAAAGAAGACGTTTTAAAAAATCAAGAAATTAGTTACCATCCAGGCGTAACCATTTATTACAAATGAAGTGTGTAGCTAAATTAATTGGCTTGATACATTTTTCTATATAATTGATCAGCTATAAAAACGGCATTATTGTCTTTTTGCTTTTCGGCCCAAGCTTTATATTTTGCATTATCATGAATTAATTTATAAGCTTCATCTGAAGTCCAATGACCTATAGTACAAGCTCTATAAGTTTTGGTAGTGTCTGAGTCCTTTACCTTATGAAAACTATAATAATTATTTGGGTAACCAATTTGGGTAATAATTGCGTTAATCTCTGCCAAATTGAAGCCGTATAAAATGGCATTAAATAAGGTTATAAATAACTAAGCCACCATTTTTCTTTGTGTGCTTGTTTATACTTGTCGAATTTTAAGCATATTGGGTAGACTAACAAAATAATACCAACCCACACAGCATATACAACCCAAAGACTATAGCCATAGCCATTCATATAAGACGGAACAATATCTGGCCCAAATGCAGGAAGTACATTTTTCCATCCAAAACCAGTTAATTTATACATCAATATTGCTGTAAGATGAATAGTATAAAGATGCAGTATGTAATAAAAAAATGGCACCCTTCCAAAAGTGCTAAAGAAGTGTCTAACGTCAGCATAAAGTGGACTAAAAAAGGTCTAAATTAGTAGAGCGTTTCCATCATTAACAATTAAACCAAAAATGACATGGAACAGAAACAAAAACAATCTACAGAGAACTTCATTAAAGACATCCGTCGTA
>JAPLEL010000134.1 GCA_026391415.1 Bacteroidota bacterium | reverse complement strand
CTGGTAAAATAGCTCTTTTTTTAACTACCACAATACCATCTTTAACGGAATATAATGGATGGTCAGTACTGGCCAAATGCTTGCCACCATTAATTCGTACATCATTTCCTATTCTACAATTCTTATCAATAATGGCATCTTTAATATAGCAGCGTTCTCCAATGCCAATTTTAGGCAACCCTTTTTTTATATCCGATTCCATTTCACCAATGGTTTCATAATAGTCATTCCCCATTATATAAGTGTTAACTATGGTTGTTCCCAAACCTATACGAGAACGAATCCCTACTACACTTTGCTCTATCCTACTGGCATTTATAATGGACCCTTCTGCAATAATGGTTTTTTCTAGTGTTGTTCCACTAATTTTTGCTGGAGGTAGCATTCTTGCACGACTGTAAACCGTTTTATTATTATCGAACAAATTAAACAATGGCACGTCTTGCGTAAGCGCTAAATTCGCTTCATAAAAAGAATAGATATTTCCAATATCCGTCCAATAACCATCGTACTGGTAACTAATTACTTTGTTGTTAACAATTGATTCTGGAATAATTTCTTTGCCAAAATCAGTGGCTATTGGATTTTTTTCAGTCAGCAATTGGTCTAATACTTTTTTATTGAAAATATAAATACCCATTGATGCTAAATAATTTCTTCCCTCTTTCTGCATTTGCGCACCTGTATCACTGACCCATTCTGGCAATAAGTCTTTGTTAGGTTTTTCAATAAATGAAGTAATGTAATTTTCGTCATTTGTTTTTAAGATGCCAAATTCAGGAGCTTCTCTGCTTGCTACAGGAATCGTTGCAATAGTAATATCTGCACCTTTTGCTTTGTGATTGGCAATCATTTGAAAAAAATCCATTTGATACAATTGATCGCCACTTAAAATTAAAATGTAGTCGTAATCAAAATTTTCAATGTGTCGTAAAGATTGTCGAACAGCATCGGCAGTACCTTGAAACCAACCTGGATTATCGGGTGTTTGTTCGGCTGCTAAAATATCTACAAAGCCTGTACTAAATGCACTAAAATGATAGGTGTTTTTTATGTGTTTGTTTAAAGAAGCAGAATTAAACTGCGTTAACACAAACATTCTATTGATATTACTATTAATACAATTACTAATAGGAATATCTACTAACCGATACTTTCCAGCTATTGGTACCGCTGGCTTTGAGCGATTTTCTGTTAAAGGATACAATCTACTACCTGCACCTCCACCCAAAATAACTGCCACTACAGAACTCGAAAAATCATTCATGAGAATTTGGTTTAAACCATTACAAAATACTATGATAAATATTACTAAACTTCTCTACAGTTAACTCCCAACTATTATCAATTTGCATCATAGTTGTTCGCATCTTTTTTAACTGTTTTTTATCTTGATAAACCAATGCTGCGCGGCTAATTGAATAAACCAAATCTGCAGCACTTGCATGATTAAAACAAACTCCATATCCATTTTCATCACCCATATCTACCACGGTATCTATTAAACCTCCTGTTCTTCTAACAATAGGTACTGTACCGTATCGCATAGCATACATTTGATTCAAGCCACATGGTTCTACCCTACTAGGCATTAATAAAAAATCTGCCGCTGCATAAATCAAATGGCTTAATGCTTCATTGTAACCAATATATGAATTATAAATTCCTGGAAATTCATGAACCATTTGCTGTAATGGCCATTCTATTTCGGTTTGGCCACTACCTAAAACAAAAAAACTAGCAGTACTATTGGTATTAAAAATGGCAGTTGCAATTGATTCAGGTAAAATTTCGGCTGCTTTTTCGCCAACCAATCGACCAATAAATACAAACAAAGGTTTTTGAGAATCTAAGCCATATTTGGTGCACAATATTTCTTTATTTTGTTGCTTTCCTTTTGTTACATCTTTTATTGAAAAATGATGCGCCAAATAAAAATCTGTTGAAGGATTCCAAACATCATTGTCAATTCCATTTAAAATTCCTACACATTTTTCTTTTTCATACGCAAACAAAGTCTCTAATCCATTGGCATCTTCGTGCAGTTCCTCCATATAAGATTTACTAACCGTAGTTACTTTATCGGCACATTTAATGGCACAAGCCAATGGATTAATGCCCCCATTCCATTCTAAAAGTCCCGTTTTATAATGGTCCCATTCAGGAATTAATATACTTTGATTCCAATTCATCCATCCTTGGTATTGTGCATTATGGATGGTAAAAACAGTAGCAACCCTGCTTAATTGCTTAAAATTAAAACAATGCCGCATCATAAATGGAATCAGTGCTGTTTGATGATCGTGACAATGCACAATATCAGGACGGTGTTCCCAACTACTCAACCAAGTAACTACTGCTATCTGAAAAGCCATAAACCGCTCGGTATCGTCTTCGTATCCATAAATTTTATCTCGGTCTAAAAGGCTATTGATATCTACTAAATACAGGTCGAACCCAACAATATTGGTCTTTTCTTTGATGACGGTAAAATCAAAGAACCAGTCACCTAAATTGGCATTTCCCTTAAAATCAACCACCCATTCATTGGCATATAGAAATTTAGTGCGATACATGGGCATTACCACTTTAGCCTGATACCCGGCTTTACACTGGTATTTGGGTAAAGCGCCTACCACGTCACCTAGTCCTCCAGCCTTTGCTACCGGATAACATTCCGCACTAATGTGTACAATCTCCATCTAAAAATTATTGATTCCTTGAATTGCATTAAATTTAAGCCTCATTATTAGAAGCACAAAAAACATTTAAAGTTTTTTGCTTAATAATTTATATTTATTTTACACCATAATTTTTTAACACATAAAGCCTGTCATGAATCAAAAAACTAATTGGTCACAATTTGGAACCCTTATTTCCATTTTTTTCTTTTGGGGTTTTGTTGCTGCTAGCAACGATATTTTAATTCCTGTATTTAAGAAAGCATTTACACTAACACAATTGCAAAGTCAATTGGTAGCAGTTGCTTTTTATGTGGCCTATACAGTTGGTTCCATCATTTATGTGGGTGTTTCTTCTTTAATTGGCGGAGACCTTTTAAACAAAATTGGCTATAAAAATGGTATTGCAGTAGGATTGGGCATTTCTGCCCTAGGTACTTTACTATTTATTCCTGCAGCTAATAATGGATCATTTGATTTAATGATTATTGCTTTATTTATTGTTGCATTAGGATTTAGTTTACAACAAATTGCAGCAAATCCTTTAGCTGTTGTAATTGGCGACCCTAAAACAGGTGCTCAAAGATTAAATATGGCTGGTGGGGTAAATAATTTTGGAACCACCATTGGACCATTACTTGTAAGTTTTGCCATTTTTGGAAGTGTAAGTAGCGGATCTACTGTAGCAAATATTTCAAGCGTAAAAATCCCCTATTTAATTCTTGGTGCCGCTTTTGTATTGGTAGCCATATTTTTTAAGTTCTCTTCTATCCCTAATAAAATTGATTTAGACCATGTAGCAGAAGAGGAAGCAGAAAATTCTTCAAAAGTATTACACAAAACTTCTGCCATGCAATACCCACAATTGGTATTGGGCATGATTGGTATTTTTGTGTATGTAGGTGTGGAGGTTGCAACCGCAAGTAATTTGCCAGAATACATGCGTATACATATTGGCATCCCTACCGAAAAAATTGCCCCTTATATTTCTTTATACTGGGCAAGTTTAATGATAGGACGTTGGACAGGAGCTGTAGGAGCATTTGGGGTAAGCAAAAGCAAGGCCAAAATTTTAAACTTTGTAATGCCTTATTTAGCGTTCGCAGTTTTCTTAATTGTTAATGCTATTGCACAACACGATATATCTCAATTCTACATTTATGGATTGGTAATCATTGCCATGATTATTGGAGATATCATGAGTAAGGGAAGCCCAGTTAGAATGCTATTAATTTTCTCTTCTATGGGAATTGCAGCACTAGTAATTGGTATGCTAACTTCTGGCATGGTGAGTGTTTTTGCTTTCATTAGTGTTGGATTATTCTGTAGTACTTTATGGCCATGTATTTTTACCCTTGCAGTTGCGGGATTAGGAAAGCACACTAATCAAGGAAGCAGTTTGTTGATTATGATGATCATGGGCGGTGGTGTTATTGCTGCATTACAAGGATGGGTGGCAGATGAAAAAATACTTGGCATTCAATTTAGTTATATAGTTGATGTTTTGTGTTTTGCTTATTTAGCATTTTATGCAATACGTGTAAAATCTATTTTAAAATCACAAGGTATTGACTACGACACTAAAGTTTCAGGAGGTCATTAATTTTAATTAAGTTCATCATTCAAATTTGCATTGACAATGGCATTTAATAAGCCGAGTTTAGAACAATTAGCCATTGGCATTGACATTGGCGGAACCGGCACCAAATTTGGTATCGTAGACAAAGAAGGAAACGTACTTTTTTCTAGCGAAATGTCTACAAAAAAGCATGCAACTATAGAGTCGTTTATTACAGACTTACACAAGCATCTTGTTCCGCTGATTGATAATGTTGGTGGTATTGGCAGAATTAAAGGAATAGGCGTTGGTGCTCCCAACGGAAATTTCTATACAGGCACTATTGAATACGCCCCCAATTTACCTTGGAGAGGGATTATTCCCTTATGTAAATTATTACAAGACGAGTTCATGCTTCCAGTGGTATTAACCAATGATGCAAATGCGGCAGCTTTGGGAGAAATGAAATATGGTGCGGCAAAAGACATAAAAGACTTTATCATGATTACACTTGGCACAGGTGTTGGATCTGGTATTGTTGCCAATGGCACCCTAGTTTATGGCCACGATGGATTTGCTGGAGAATTGGGCCATATTATTATTATCCCTGATGGTAGATATCATGAAGGAACAGGTAAAAAAGGTTCTTTAGAAAGTTATGCTTCAGCAACTGGGGTACGATTAACCACCTTAGAATTTTTAAAGAATTCTACTACTCCAAGTTTATTAAGAGATATTCCTGCCGATGAATTAGATTCCAAAAAAGTATATGATGCAGCAATGGCTGGCGACCAATTGGCTAAAGATGTATTTGACTATACTGGAAAAATACTAGGAATGGCATTAGCAAATTTTGTGATGTTCTCTAGTCCAGAAGCCATCATATTATTTGGCGGATTAACAAAAGCTGGTGATCTTATATTAAAACCTACAAAAGAACACATGGAGGCGAATTTAATACAAGTGTTTCAGAATAAAGTAAAGATCCTTGTTAGCCATTTAAAAGAATCGGATGCTGCAATACTTGGCGCATCTGCACTTGCTTGGGATATATAAATTAATCGAAAATATTTTTCAATCCACACATAAAAAAGCGGCTATCAAATGTTGATAGCCGCTTTTTTTATTTTGCTTCAGAAGTTTTTGGTTCTTCTTCTATTCTTGGAAGAAATTCAAATTTAATTTTTGAATTTTCCTTGTCTAGGTCAGCCACCAATCTATCTCCTTGCTTTATATTTAAATTTAAAATTTCTTCCGCTAAAGGATCTTCTAAGTATTTCTGTAATGCACGGTGCAAAGGCCTTGCACCAAATTGTGCGTCATATCCTTTCTCTGCAATAAATTCTTTTGCAGCCAAAGTTAATTCCATTGAAAATCCTAAATTCTGCAAACGTTTTGTAACCCCTTTCATTAAAATATCAATAATATTAAAGATGTTTTCTTTATTCAATGAATTAAAGATTACTACATCATCAATTCTATTTAAAAATTCAGGAGAGAAAGTACGTTTCAGTGCTTTTTCAATAACTGCTTTGTTATTTTCATCGGCATTTTGAACACGTGTTGCAGTAGCAAAACCAACCCCATCGCCAAACTCTTTTAACTGACGTGCGCCAATATTAGAAGTCATGATAATCAAGGTATTCTTGAAATCAATTTTTCTTCCTAAGCCATCTGTAAGTTGACCATCGTCTAATACTTGTAATAAAATATTATAAATGTCTGGATGCGCTTTTTCTATTTCATCTAATAAAATAACGCAATAAGGTTTACGACGTACTTTTTCGGTTAACTGTCCACCTTCTTCGTATCCAACGTATCCTGGAGGTGCACCAATTAATCTACTCACTGTAAATTTTTCCATGTATTCACTCATGTCAATTCTAATTAAAGAATCTTCGGAGTCAAACATATACCTAGCAATTGATCGGGCTAATTCTGTTTTACCTACTCCTGTTGGACCAAGAAAAATAAATGTTCCAATGGGTTTTTTAGGGTCTTTTAATCCAACTCGGTTACGCTGAATAGCTTTTACTACTTTTTGAATGGCTTCGTCTTGACCAATCACCATATCCTGCATATCAATGCTCATGCGACGCAACTTTTCAGTTTCTGCTTGCACCATTCTTTTTACAGGAATACCCGTCATCATACTTACCACTTCGGCAATATGTTCTTCGGTAATTGGATAACGTTTGTGTTTACTATCTTCTTCCCAAAGCGCTTTGGCTTTTTCTAATTCTTCGCCCAATCTTTTTTCGGTATCACGCAGCGCAGCCGCTTCTTCGAAACGTTGACTTTTTACAACTTTGTTTTTTTCGTTTTTAACCTCTTCGATTTTCTTTTCGAGGTCAACAATCTCTTCTGGTACATTAATGTTTTTTAAATGTACGCGCGCACCAACTTCATCTAAAACATCAATTGCTTTATCGGGCAATAATCTGTCGGTCATATATCGGTCACTCAATTTCACACAAGCATCAATGGCTTCATCGTCGTACACCACGTTGTGAAAATCTTCGTATTTCGATTTGATATTCGTTAGAATCATGATGGTCTCTTCTACACTAGGCGGCTCAATTAACACTTTTTGAAAGCGTCTATCCAATGCACCGTCTTTTTCAATGTGCATACGATACTCATCTCAGGTAGATGCCCCAATACATTGGAGTTCTCCCCTAGCCAAAGCCGGCTTAAAAATATTAGAAGCATCTATGAACCACTTGCACCTCCAGCACCAACAATGGTGTGAATTTCATCTATAAATAAAATGACATCCCTATTTTTTTCTAGTTCGTTCATGATGGCTTTCATCCTTTCTTCGAACTGACCACGGTATTTGGTGCCAGCCACTAGTGCGGCTAGGTCTAAACTAATCACTCTTTTATCAAATAAAACCCTACTAACTTTTCTTTGAACAATTCTTAACGCAAGCCCTTCAACAATAGCGGTTTTACCCACACCAGGTTCTCCAATTAAAATAGGATTATTCTTTTTTCTACGACTTAAAATTTGGCTAACCCTTTCAATTTCGGCTTCTCTACCTACAATTGGATCTAGGGTTCCAGACTCGGCTAATTTGGTAATATCTCTGCCAAAATTATCGAGTACGGGTGTTTTACTTTTAATACCAGGAGCTTGTTTGGCGCCACCACGTTGTGGTTGAAATCCACCACTACGCTTTTCTTCGTCAAAATCATCATCGCCACCTTCGTCCGAAAAATCATTTTTAGGGGTTGGAGGATTAGGCGAACCCACCATACCTAATTCATTGCGAAACATATCGTAGTCAATATCAAACTGATTTAATATTTGAGTAGCAATATTTTCTTTGTTTTTTAAGATACTAAGCATTAAGTGCTCAGTTTCCACCAATGGGCTTTTTAAGGCCTTGGCTTCTAACACTGTTACACGAATTACTTTTTCGGCTTGCTTGGTTAATGGAAGACTATTTATATTGGCAATATTCTTTCCTGTTTTGTCTTTTACAGCCAGTTCCACCTCTTTTCGAAGCTCGTACAAGTCTACATTGAGTTGTTTGAGCACTTTAATAGCGGTATTATCGCCATCACGTATCAAACCTAATAACAGGTGTTCGGTTCCTATAAAGTCGTTTCCTAAACGCAAAGCCTCTTCCCTACTGAAGGAAATGATCTCTTTAACCTGGGGTGAAAAATTATTATCCATAATCAAAATTGGATTTATACAATTATAACGAATATTTTTGAGTGAAGTTGTGTAGGATTTATACACAGTTTGTTAATCTATTATAAGCGATGGAAATCAAAATTGATACCAAGGAGAAATTTACGGTTCTAAGCCCATTATTGCCAGATTTGTCTGCCAATATAGCAGCGTCTATAAAAGACACCTGCATGAACCAACTTTCAAAAAATCCAAAAAATATTATTTTGCAAATGCAACATGTAGAAAATATTGAAGAAGTAGCAGCTTTTCAATTGGCAGAACTGCAAGCGCATTTTTACGAAAATAGTGCCTCATTTGTAATTTGTACCCTCACAGAATCTGCAGAAAAAGCATTTGATAAATTAGAACTATTGGAGTTTTTAAATACCACGCCCACCGAAAGCGAAGCTTGGGATATTGTTCAAATGGAAGAAATTGAAAGAGAATTTTTAGATGGAGATGATTTTTAAATAAATCTACTCTACAATTTTTTCTATATGGGCTAGTTTACCAAATGCATTCACACCCTCAATAATAATTCTGAATTTACTAGTGATATCATTATTAAAGAATTCGAGTTTAACAGTTTTATTTTTCTTGTCTGTTAAAACATATGGATTCCAATATAAGGTTGCCCTACTATCTTGATATTTGGGTTGTGTAACAGTATAATCTGGCGAATAGAATTCTTTATACGCAGTATATCCACTAATGATGGCACTATTTAATCCCTTCACATTATAGTTTTTTGCTTCTGCCCCTTTAAGTGTATAAATAGCAATTGCTCCTGATGCACCCGAGCCCGATGCCGCCATAAATGGTGGGCGAAAAACTTTTATATACGCAACATCACTCATTTGAATTGCCTGAACAGCACCAGCATCAGAAGGTATTTCATTTAAAAAAATATCTGGTGTGCCATCTCTCCAATTTAAGCCAGCAACATTATTACTATTGGCATCTTCTGCACCATTGGTGCCAAGTGTAGGCAACGACATGGTCATTCCAGGAATCAAATTCTGTAAGTAATGAAATACATCTATTTGACCATGCGCACGATCGTCGTTTGCTACATCAAATGAATAACTATTTTTATTATTGAAAAGACCCGTAGTATATTTTTCATCTAATATATCAATCACCGATTTTATTTTACTTTCAACAGTTACTTCTTTTAATACCACCGCAGAATCCATTGATTTTTTTACTTTTTCAATGCCAGCATAAAACAAATTATTCCGCTT
Source organism: Bacteroidota bacterium (assembly GCA_026391415.1). Lineage (GTDB taxonomy): Bacteria > Bacteroidota > Bacteroidia > Chitinophagales > Chitinophagaceae > Sediminibacterium. The sequence continues at coordinate 1,539 of JAPLEL010000134.1, read as the reverse complement.
GAGTAAAATACTATCAATTAAAATTTTAGTGGGCGATTTAACGGCTTGCGCATAAGGCACTAGCGGCAACCCATACTGAAAACTAGTAGAAGCATTTTCGTGCAAACTCTTGTCGCCATTGAGTTGATAGAAAATCCTTGCAGTATCGAAAAATATAATGCCCCGTTGATTAAAAGACCCATCGCGTTTTACAGGTAATTGAAAATATTGTTTACTACTATCTTTAGCCTGCATGACTAGAGTGATAGTTTGAGTAGATCGTATGGCTTGACCAGCAGTAAAAACCTTCCCTTTTATTTGCACATAATCACTATCCATTTGGTATGTTAATTTGGGTAATTTTCCTTGAATTATTTCGTCCCATTTATACCTGCGCCAACCATGTGTAAGCATAACTAAATCTAGGTGCGCAGCAACACTATCAGTTTCGTTTGAAAAATAATAGGCAGGTTTATAAATTGATCCTTTTAACTCGCTAGATAATAATAATTGAGCAATAATATTGGTACTACTATCAGATAATAAGCTTGCATCTGTTACTGCTATTGATAAATTACTCAATGCAGTATCCGAAACAAATAATTCCATGGTATTTTTTGCTCGTTTTGTTAAACGAGTTGTAACCATTGTTAACTCTGGGAAAAACTGGTGCTGATTATTGTTTACAAATAATATTCTTTCGGCAACTGGAATCCAACTAGCATCAAAAACTGTTAACTGTAAAATACCAGTGGGCAATTCTTGCACAAGTATTTCTCCGGCAATTATTTTTTTATTATTTAAATTGACCGAAGCATTGTAAAGCAATTGTTGATTCATTGTTGCTACTACATGCAACGATTTTAAATTACTTGCTACTTCTGCAGATCTTGATACTGCAAACACAGCTTTTTTATTGACCAACTTAGCACTAATTACAAGCCCTGTGGCTTTAGCAATTGGCAAACTATTGCTATGACTCGTGCCATATTCATCCATCCAATTACAAGTATATTGTTCATTGGCCAATGGTTCGAAATTAAGGCTACCCATTCCATCGTGTACCGATGAAAATGAATCGACTAATTGATTAGCGCTATTTACAATGGCACCTTTCACTGCAACTGGCTGTCCATTTTGATTGGTTGCCATAAATGCAAGTGTAGAATTGATGCCATTAATTAATTCGCCACTTTCTGGAAAAAATTTAAGTGAAACTGTAGCAGCTTTTGCATTGGTATTAGAAGAAGTATTGGTGTTTGTTATTTGTATATCCTTATGATACAACAAAGCAGTATCAAAATTTAACATCCAACGTGTATAGGCTTTTACGTGTAAAATTCCGCCTTTATAATTGTTTGGAATATCAAATTGACCACGTGCAGAAGATTCAAAAATTGGATGAACCGTATGCTTAATTAATTGCCCTAAATCATTATACCAATCAACAAAAAAATTTCTACTATAGTCCGATAAATTTTCGCCGGCAACTATATAGGCTTTAAACCAAACTGTTTCACCTTTATTGTATGCTGTTTTATCGAAATGAAGATGAACTTT